>NZ_JBHFOM010000004.1:0-175683 GCF_053543955.1 Colwellia sp. E150_009 | reverse complement strand
TGAATTTGAAATATCCATGTAGGTTAGAATTTATTCTGACATGGGGCAATAAATTACCCCCTACATTGGGTGTAACACTTTTGCTGAGTGAAGTGCATTATCAAGAAACAACATAATTTAAGACAACTCAGGATCTACGGTCAAATTTGAAGTGAATTTGAAATATCCATGTAGGTTAGAATTTATTCTGACATAGGGTAATAAATTACCCTTTACATTGGGGGTAACACTTTTTATTGAGTAACGTGCATTATCAAGGAACAATATAATTTAAGACAACTCAGGATCTACGGTCAAATATGAAGTGAATTTGAAATATCCATGTAGGTTAGAATTTATTCTGACACGGGGCAATAAATTACCCTTTACATTGGGGGTAACACTTTTTATTGAGTAAAGTATTATACCAAGCGTCATCTCTCACCTGTTATATCCAAATGCTCGTTCTACTATCGGCGTTAATACTTTTATCTTAATTTCAACTTTACTTTTTTAGCTTTTTGGTTAATAATTAATCAGTAAGAATGTAGTTAACGTGAGGAGAGTTTGATGGAAATCCAATCAGCATTTAATTCAGGGGTTCAAGGTTTTCAACGAGCAACTGAAACGGCTAATCAAGCTGCGGTAGACATTGTAGCGGAAACTACTGTTGGTCAAGATGCCGTTGCAACAACACAGGCACCTGTTAGTAATGAGCAATCAATACCTGAATTGAATCAGTCAATTGTTGAATTGAAAGTAGCAGAATATCAAGGAAAGGCTTCAGCAGAAGTAATTAAAACCGCTGATGAAAGCTTAGGTACACTGCTTGATGTAACCGCGTAAGTTACCTAAATGAGCATTAACTGAATATAGTAGAGTATTAATTTAGTTATGAATATTACACCGCAAGTGCCTAATTTATCTATTCCCACTGTGCTTAATCCGCATACGGAAAGCTTGCGTCGTGAAAATCACCAACGAGAAATTACCCCTCCGCCTGTAGCTACGAGCCAATCAGCAGCTGAAAAAGGTGTTGCCTCTGATAAAGAACGCGGTAGGACGCCTGCTCAAAATAATGCCGACATAGATTTTGTCAGTATAAGAGAACAAGCAGAATTAGCTAATAGTAGTATTACTGAGCAAAATAAAGAACAAAACGAACAGCATCAGCAGGAAAACTCTCAACAAGGTAATGATACGAGAGAGGCAAGCGCAGATGGTGAACCTGTGGAAACAAAGAAACGGGCTGATGCAATAAATGACGAAACAAAAACAAGTGCTCAAACCGTAGAACAAGAGCGAATTATTAGTGAACTTAAGCAAAGAGATCAAGAAGTTCGCTCTCATGAAGCAGCCCATGCTGCAGTGGGCGGTTCGGTTACTGGCGCACCAAATTATTCTTATGAGAATGGCCCTGATGGCAAAAAATATGCGGTAGAAGGCGAAGTTTCTGTGGATCTATCACCTGTGAGTGGCGATCCCAGAGCAACTATTACAAAAATGCAGAAGGTACATGCTGCTGCCTTAGCGCCCGTAAATCCTTCATCACAAGATACGCGCGTCGCTAATACAGCGACACAAATCATCCTTCAAGCGCAATCAGAGTTATTGTCTGAACCACGCGTTGAAGGAGAAGAAGGTCAAGGTCGAAGTAGTACAGGTAAAAGCGGAGGTTCTTCTGCTACAGAATCTTTGTCAGCTGATAACGACAATAACGCCTCAGATGAGTATGATGCATTCATGAATAAAACGTTAAAAAATCAAGATGATATTATATCAGGTCATTCAGATGATATTGTTCAACGCGCATTAAGAATTGAAAGTTTTTATGCAGAAATAGGCAAAGCTTATGAAAGGACACCTAGCAATAATTTTGAACTAACTGCTTAATTTTATTAAGGGAACATATAAATAATAAAGCCTGCAAATTGCAGGCTTTATTATTTTTTAAAGTCTAGTTGAAATACTAAAGTTAAATACCGTAATCTTGACGATATTGGGTAATGCTGGCTAAGCTAGTGGCTAATTCAGCATTATCTTTTTGTTTTTCTTTAAGATAAGTAATTACATCTGCTAAGGTAACGATAGAAATAACTTGGGTGCCAAAATCGCGCTCCACTTCTTGAATAGCTGACAACGCTCCTTGACCTTTTTCTTGACGATCAAGGGCAATTAATACACCAGACAGTTCAGCATTATGCGCCTTAATTATTTCCATTGATTCACGAATAGCCGTACCAGCTGTAATAACATCATCAACTAGCATCACCTTGCCTTTAAGATCTGCACCTACTAATGAGCCACCTTCACCATGAGTTTTGACTTCTTTACGGTTAAAACAATAGGGAATATCTAAGTTGTATTGATCAAATAAAGCAACCGTTGTCGTTGTGGCAATGGGAATACCTTTATAAGCCGGTCCAAATACTAGATCAAAATCAACTTTAGCATCTACCAATGCGGCGGCATAAAAACGGCCTAGACGCGCTAAATCCCCACCTGTTTTAAATAAACCAGCGTTAAAAAAATAAGGACTTTTCCGACCAGATTTTAATGTAAATTCACCAAAACGTAAAACTTGTTTTTCTAGAGCAAACTCAATAAATTCACGTTGATAATCTTTCATTGTTTCTTTCCTACTTAAATTAATGCGGTTTTTTGTAATTCAAATAGTTCGTTGATACTGTTTTTAGCAAGATCGAGCATCGCATGCATTTCATCAAAGCTGAATGGTTCTTCCTCAGCTGTACCTTGTATTTCAATTAATTTACCTGTGTCTGTCATCACCACATTCATATCGGTTTCAGCATTAGAATCTTCAGCATAATCTAAATCAGAGACTGGCTCACCTTTATAAACACCTACTGAGACTGCGGCAATCATATATTTCAGAGGATTGGTTTTAATAATCTCTTTTGCGCGCATATAATTAAGAGCATCAACCAATGCCACACAGGCACCCGTAATAGAAGCTGTGCGCGTGCCCCCGTCAGCTTGAATAACATCACAGTCTACAGAGATAGTGTTCTCACCTAACGCTTTTAAGTCAACCGCACCTCGTAAAGCACGAGCAATTAAACGAGAAATTTCTAATGTGCGACCACTTTGCTTACCATTAGCGGCTTCGCGACGCATACGAGTATGAGTTGAGCGAGGTAACATACCATATTCAGCGGTAACCCAGCCTTTACCTTGACCTTTCAGGAAGCGTGGTACACCTTCTTCTACAGAAGCAGTACAAATAACTTTAGTTTCACCAAACTCAATTAATACTGAACCTTCTGCATGACTAGTAAATTGACGAGTGATGGTGACGGGGCGAATTTGCCCTAATGTTCTGCCGCTTGGACGCATGATGTATTCCTAAAATGAAAAATCGAGTAAATATGCGGGCATTATAATGCAGCAAGCAATAATTTGAAATATAGTTAGCTAAAACTAGGTCTGCTTATTTGTATCATGTTTAGTCTAATTACAAATATGGCAAGCTTACCTATTTTTCAAACACGCTAGATCATTATTGTTGAAACAAAGTTGGAAGAAAATGAAATTATTATTACCCTTAGTTGTGACTCTGTTACTTGTTGTATTTAATTCTTCAGTTATGGCCAAAAACGGGCTTGTTTCGCTTGAACATAATTTACCCGAGTACAGTAAAATTTATGATGACCAACGAAGTCCTTTTACAGATGCAGCAGATGCGTTGGCATTAGCCAAAGCAACTAACCGTCAGGTGTTGATTGAAATAGGGGGAAATTGGTGTAGTTGGTGTCATAAAATGGATACTTTTTTAAGTAATAATCCCGATGTTTATCAAACACTACATTCTAATTATGTGTTACTTAAAATTAATGTCAGTGACAGTAATGAAAATGCTGACTTTATGGCATCATTGCCTCCTGTATTAGGTTATCCGCATATGTATGTTTCAAATGCGCATGGTAAAATGTTGCTATCGAAAGATACCGCTGAATTATTAGCGGGCGCTGATTATTCAAAAGAGTATTGGCTTACATTTCTAAATCAATGGTCAATAGATAACTATTTAGTGACTGAGCAGGCTATGTTAACTCTGCAAGAAACTGGAGAAAAATAGCGTGTTATTCATTAAATCATTTTTTGATAAAAATTATCAAACACCAGGCTTTATTGAAAAAAAACAACAATCTCGACGCCACTTATTAAAGTCGGCAGCGGGTTTGGGAGCAGTGTCTGCGTTAGCTCCTTTTCGTTTAAGGGCTGGGCAGCAAGAATCATTGATGCAATTAATGAAGCAAGATCCTTGGTTAACGCTCGACGCAACGTTAAACCAATTACTACCTGAATCAGCAACAGGGCCAAGTGCCTCAGATATTAATGCTACTGCCTATTTATACCAAATAATGACAGTTCAACCTACGGAGCAAGAGGAAAAAGATTTTATTCTTAAAGGGGTTGGTTGGCTTAATGGCTATGCAAAGAGTGAAAAAAAACGAGCATTTTCAACACTGTCGTTTAATGAAAAAGAACAATTACTTCAAGGGATAAGCAAATCAAGAGCAGGAAGTAATTGGCTGAATACGCTACTGGGATATATTTTCCAAGCGATGCTAGCGCCACCCGCTTATGGTGGAAATCCTAAAGGGGTGGGGTGGCAATGGCTTGAGCACAAAGCAGGTTTTCCATTACCCGAAAAAGGCCAACGCTATTTTGAACTACCACCACGCGCTAATATTATAAAACTTACTCGCTTAACTCATCAGGATAATGAATCATGAGCTTTGACATTTGTATTATTGGTAGTGGAGCAGGTGCTTCTCCTGTTGCCTATCGTATGGCACAAGCTGGAGCCAAGGTACTGGTGCTAGAAAAAGGGCCTTGGTTAACAGAAAAAGAATTTTTCAAAGATGAGTTAACTGTCAGCCTTCACGATGCTTACAATCCTCAGCTGAACAATGAGCAGCATGTTATTGAAGAGGAATATGAAGATGCAGATGGTAATAGCTTTTGGCAAGGTCAACCAACCAGTGAATCTGGTTGGAGTTGGTGGAATGGCAATGTAGTTGGTGGGTCATCTAACTTTATGAGTGGTTACTTTCATCGATTAAAACCTATCGACTTTCGGTTAAAGTCTGAATTTGGTGATATATCTGGTGCTAATGTTGTGGATTGGCCTATTAAATATAGCGATTTAGAGCCTTATTATGCCATGGTAGAAAAAGAGGTGGGGGTATCAGGGCGTGTTGTTGAACATCCTTATCAAGAACCACGTTCAACCAATTTTCCCTACCCACCTGTGGCTGAATTACCCGTGTCCTCATGGATAGATAAGGC
The DNA here is from genome assembly GCF_053543955.1 of Colwellia sp. E150_009. Taxonomy (NCBI): domain Bacteria; kingdom Pseudomonadati; phylum Pseudomonadota; class Gammaproteobacteria; order Alteromonadales; family Colwelliaceae; genus Colwellia; species Colwellia sp. E150_009. The sequence continues at coordinate 170,388 of NZ_JBHFOM010000004.1, read as the reverse complement.
TGCTGATAGTATTGGTTATCATGCGATTCCTGTACCCCGAGCCATTTTATCTCAACCTGATATGGGGCGTAAAAGCTGTGAATATTCAGGTTATTGTAGCAGTTATGGTTGTTCATCTGGCGCAAAAGGTGGTGGTAGGGCTGCGCTACTTAATCACGCGGTTGCTAGCGGTAATTGTACAATTAAGCCTAATTCAAAAGTGTATAAAATAGCCACTGATCAAGCAGGAAAAATAACAGGTGTACATTTTTACGATCAAGCTGGTAGAAAACAACAGGTGCAGGCTAAAATTTATATTGTGGCTTGTCAGGCTGTAGAAACCTCGCGTTTATTACTGGCATCAACAGGCGAAAAATTTCCTAACGGACTTGCAAATAATAGCGGACAAGTAGGTAAAAACTTATTGTTTAGTGGTGGTGGTACTGGGCAAGGTGACTTTCTTTATTCTGAATTAAGCGAAGACAAAGTAAACGAATTAAAACAAGTAGGTCCTTTTATTAATCGTGCTTTACAAGATTGGTATCAAATAAATGACCAACAGTTTGTGCAACATCTACCTAAAAAAAATAGTGGTATCAGTCAAGACGGTCGTGCTAAAGGAGGTACTATAGATTTTCTTTTTCACCAAAATCCCATTGCCCGAGCACGAGGCCATCAGTGGCAATATGATGAAAATGATAATGAGCAATTGATTTGGGGGGAAAAGCTTAAAAAATCGTTAAAACATGAGTTTACTAGCTACAAAACCCTGCGTTTTGAAGTGTTTAATGATTGGCTCCCCACGGATGATTGTTATGTGAGTTTAGATGATGAAGTAACCGACCAGTGGGGTGATCCTGTTGCCAAAGTACGTATAGGTTATCATAACCATGATTTAACCGTGGGTGAATACCTAGCTCAAAAAGGTGAAAAGTTACTGAGTGCGCTAGGCGCAAAAAATATATCTTCATCGGTCAGTGGTGCGCCATCAACCAATTTAATGGCTGGTGGTTGTCGGTTTGGCAATGATCCTCAAACATCAGTATTAAACAAAAACTGTCAAGCGCATGAAGTTGATAATCTCTATATAACAGATGGCTCATTCATGCCTACAGGTGGCAGTGTACCGTATACGTTTACCATTTATGCTAATGCATTTCGTGTAGCTGAGCATATAAAAGCACATTGGCATAGGATAGATAAACAGGCATAATTGCTTTATATACTAAATAAATTCCGGGTAACCATTATGATCCACAGCATGACAGCATTTTCTCGCCATGAAGTTAAAGGCGATTGGGGCAATGCAGTTTGGGAAATACGCTCAGTTAATCAACGCTTTTTAGAAACATATTTTCGTTTACCTGAGCAGTTTCGTGGCATAGAACCTGTACTTCGAGAGCGATTTCGTAAACAGTTAAATCGTGGAAAAGTAGAATGTAATTTGCGTTTTAATGCTAACGCGGCCAATAAAAGTGAACTTACACTGAATGAAAAGCTTGCTCTGCAATTATTGCAGCATGCTAATTGGATTAACGAGCAAACATTGAATAGCCAAATAAATCCATTTGAAGTGATGCGTTGGCCTGGCGTAATGGAAACCGAAGAATCTGATATGTCTGTAATACAATCAGAGTTGCTCGCAGGTTTTGATATTGCTTTGAAAGACTTTATTAACGCCAGAGCTAGTGAAGGTGAAAACCTAACCGTGATGATTGAACAACGTCTTGACGCTATCACCCTTGAAGCTGAAAAAGTGCAAACTCAAATGCCAGAAATTATAGAATGGCAGCGTAATCGTATTATTGAAAAATTCACTGATGCAAAAATAGATTTAGACTCAGGCCGTGTAGAACAAGAATTAGTTTTGCTTGCTCAAAAAATGGATGTTGCCGAAGAGCTAGACAGACTAAATAGTCATGTTAGTGAAACGAAAAAAATCCTCAAAAAAGGTGGTGCCCAAGGCCGACGTTTAGACTTTATGATGCAAGAGTTTAACCGCGAAGCAAACACCTTAGGTTCAAAATCGATAAACACTGATGTAACCGCTAGCGCGGTAGAGTTAAAGGTGTTAATTGAACAAATGAGAGAACAGATTGCGAATATAGAGTAACTATTCTCTCTGTTTTAGGCGTAGGTTATTAAAGTATCCAAAAGAGTGATAGCTAAAAAGTATAATCAGATATTACAATCTGATCAGGCTACATACATCAAATGGGACTGCTCTCCAATTGAGTTTGAACAGTTCACAAAAAATGTGTCTTATGCGGCTTGACCAGAACAATGCTAAATTATCGTCTCAATCAGCAATAGTTCATATCACAACAAGGTAAAAAGTAAATTTGGCAAAAAAGCAAGGTTTTTGATTGTTAAGAGAAAATAATCCAGTTAAAGTAATTTCATTAAAAAACGATATAAAAGTGAGTAATTCTACAAGCTCGTTAGTTTTAGTAAATTTTAGCATCTGCTAAAGAGGAAATATAAGTGATAGATCTATTTTCATTATTTAGTAGTGGTATTGCATTTTTTGTCATAGCTGTTTCACCTGGACCTGCAAATATTTCTAATGCGACCATAGCAATGAGCAAAGGTAGAAGAACCAGTTTAATTTATGGTGCCGGCCTCTCTACTGGTCTAGTGTTTTGGGGAATTGTTGCCGCAAGTGGTATGGGAGCTATTCTTCAAAACTCTGTTTATCTACTAATGGCACTGAAAATTTTCGGTGGTTTATATCTATTAAGGCTTGCTTATCTTTCTGTTAAAGAAACTATGAAATCTAATTCAGCTAATATTAAGACGATTGATGAGAATGTTTCAGGTAAGAGCTGGTTTTTGCGTGGTGTTGTTATGAATATTTCTAACCCTAAAACGGTAATTGCTTGGATGGCTGCACTTTCTGTTGGATTAGGGGCAAATGATGGAGTTCTTTCTCTTGTTTCTGGTTTGATAATTTGCATGATTGTCGGGTTTGCTACAAATGCTATGTATTCAATTTGCTTCTCACATCGTGACGTTATGAACTGGTATCAGCGTGCAAGTAGGTGGATAAATGGTGTTACATCATTTATATTTTCTATTGCAGGCATTGGACTTCTGCGTTCAGCATTTAATCGTAGCTAAGTGAGTAATGAAAACTAACAAATCAATTATGGCAAGGGCGTAAAATGCATGGCTTGTGCTCCTTCGTCGTTGATTATAAACATGTATTTGAGGCGTTGGTAATTGAGAGAGTTGTGTATGAAAAGATGTGAATGGGCAAATTCTAACCCTCTAGAAATACAGCATCACGATGAAGAGTGGGGAGTTCCAGTTCATGATGATCGGATACTGTTTGAAATGCTGATCCTAGAAAGTGTCCAATCGGGATTAAGCTGGGCAACAATTCTCAAAAAGCGTGATGGTTATCTAAAGGCATTTGACAAATTTGAGGCTGAAAAAATAGCCAAGTACCCACCTAAGAAAATTGAGTCTCTACTAAATGATCCTGGAATTGTTAGAAACAAGCTTAAAATAAATGCAACTATAGAGAATGCAAAGAAGTTCCTGGAAATTCAGGAAGAATATGGTAGTTTTAACAAATATATGTGGTCGTTTGTTGACGGAAAAACTATTCAAAATAAATGGAAATCGTTATCAGAAGTTCCTTCAAGTACCCCAGAATCGGAACAAATGAGTAAGGAACTTAAAAAGAAGGGTTTTAAGTTTGTTGGTCCAACTACCTGCTATGCATTTATGCAAGCAGTAGGTATGGTAAATGATCATACAGTTTCATGCTTTAGATATAAGGAGGTCAAAAAACTATATAGTCAGACATAACAATGGCGACGAGAGGGACTTACCTCCGCGGCGGCTCTTTTTGTGCTGGAATAGCACATAAAGCCCACCACTACGACATGCCCATATGTCTATGAAGCAAAGCCGATGAAAGCTAGTGCTTCAATGCACTCTACGACGCATCTATTTATAATTAAAATGACTATTGCCCAAGGTAAATAGGTTTCCTATGTTCAATCCAAGCATTTAATCCTTCCATCGTGTCTTTAGTCGATACTACTCGCGCGAATTGTTCCTTCTCTATTTCAAGCCCTTCACCAATAGTCGTGTTGATGCCTCGAGTCACTGCTGAAAGAATGCGTGCAGTGGCTATAGGAGAATGTTGTATAATACGATTAGCTAATTGGAGAGCTTTTTGAATTAATTCACAATGAGGTACAACTTGATTAACCAATCCCAGTTCATATGCGCGTTCGGCTGTAAATGTATTACCTGTTAAGAGCAATTCTAAAGCTCGTTTCTTTCCAGCTAGGCGTGGTAGGCGTTGAGTACCACCAAAAGTAGGGGGAATACCAATACTAATTTCGGGTTTAGCAAAAACTGCTTTATCACTAGCAATAGCTAAGTGTGCAGCTTCAGTGATTTCACACCCACCACCGAAAGCTATTCCATTTACCGCGACAATAATTGGTTTTGAAAAAGATTCTAACCTTGAGGTCATCTGTTGCCCTTTACACACAAAATCCTTAACTGCGATGTCAACCCCTTGCTTGATACTTTCTGTAAACTCGTGAATGTCCCCACCAGAGGAAAATGCTTTGTCTCCCGCACCAGTTAAAATGACAGCGCGAATTACTGGGTCGTCTTCTATTTTATCTAATATTTTCATCAGAAGGTCGTTGGTTGCATAGTTCAACGCGTTCAATTTTTTAGGACGATTCAATGTTAGCATCGCAACACCATTATTTTTTTCGAATAAAATCAGATCTTTCATAATATAACTCCTAGAAACTATTAACTGCTGAGATATGATATATGTATAATAAAATTAGATACACTCACTATACGGTATACCTATTATGAGCAAGGAAAATATGAGCACTAAAGAACGTATAATTAATGCAGCTAATAAATTGTTCTACTTAACTGGGGTCAAGGGTACAAGCGTTGATGCAATTGCTGAAAAAGCTGGAATTACAAAACGTACTTTTTATTATCATTTTCAGAGTAAAGATGATTTAATCACGGAATACCTTAATTCTAGGGATCAACCAAACCTTCAAGCGTTTCAGAAATCTTTTACTGAACAGCAAGGTGAAATTACAGACAAAATACTAGCAGTTTTTTACGGTATTTCGAAAACTGTAAATCATCCAAAGTGGCGAGGATGTGGATTTCAAAGAACTGCCGGGGAATTAGCCAATAAGCCAGGTCATCCAGCCATAAAAGCGGCCTCTTCTCACAAAAAAAATATTGAGAATTGGTTAATGAAGGAACTTACTTTATATAAGCTTGCAAATGCGGAAATTACTGCACGTCAAGTTGCACTACTTTTAGAAGGAGCTTTGTCTATGATGTTGATACATCACGACACAAGCTACATAGAGGAGGCTGGCAATGCTGCCGCCCTTTTGGTTTCTTACGATTTTTCGAATACTTCACAACAAATTGGTCAAAAAGGAACGCCAAAAGCAGGCGCCCTTTTAGCCGAGTGTTGAGCTGCAGAATCACTAATTCAGTCAAAATGAATGATTTTTTGAACTTCTGGCTCACGCTATATTGTGTTAACTTGACATAGGTAACGCATTTAGTCCCTCTATTTTATAAGATAATTCATAAAAAACGAGTAATTCTACAAGCTCGTTATATTTAAAGCGAAAACAGCAAGATAGCTCTATGAACCGCTTAATACATTTAATTAAACCAGTGTCGTTAATATTTATTTATATATGGAACGAGTGTCAGCTGTGTTTTCATTATTATGCCACCCAGTTTGAATTAAGGATTGTGCAGCAAAAGTTACCGCGCTTGAATGTTGTGTCTTTAAGCTCAAGCACATCTGCCTTTACGTTCCCAAAAGTTGTGTCTGGCTTATGTTTAATACCATCATAGAATGCTTGAATGATATCGTTTTTAAAATCAGCTGTTCGCGGGTGCGCTGAAACAATAGCTTCGCGCTCTTCATTAGAAAACTTTGAATACGTTAAACCTAGTACATCCATTTCTACGCCCTCGGTAACGAGGGATATCACTGGGTGCATATGGCATGGGATACCTGGTGTTGTGTGTAAAGCTATAGAAGTCCATACAGTATTGGCATCTTCTTCTGAAATGCCACGCTGCCTTAAAAAGTCACTCGCGGCATTGGCACCATCAACTTCAAACCGCTCAGTTTTACTACTGTGTTTGGGTATTAAACCTATGTCATGAAACATTGCACCTGTATAGAGCAACTCAGGATCATATTTTAAACCTAATTGCTTTCCTCTAATGGCGGCAAAGTAATACACTCGACTGGAATGATTAAAGAGTAATTCCGTTGAAGTATCACGTACAAACTCAGTCACCTCTCTAGCGAGTTGACTGTCAGGAATGACGATACCAGTTAGATCTTGAATATTTTTTTGTGCTTGGCACATAGTTGATACTCCACATGTTGTGTTGACTTGTTAATTAGTATAAGTTCACAGCAAACATGTCTCAATAATACGTTTACGTTACTTTAGGACAAATTGACGTACTATTTAGCCAAGAGAAATTAAAGGTAAAATATAGATGACCGACAAGCTGTTAACTATTGCTATCGCTGTTCCCCCTCAAGCTCAGTCGCTTGATATTTCAGGGCCGCTGGCGGCATTTCGAGAAGCTGATCGACAAATTAAGGGGCAGAGCCTTTATAACGTAAAAATTATATCTATTGTGAAGTCTAAAACGATTGATATTGATGGCATGACTATTTCGGCTCACGCTTCTATTTACGATGATGATTTTCCCATTGATACATTGCTTGTTGCTGGTACTCATGCCTATGAGCAGGCATTCGGTATGGTTGATTTCCATCAGTGGTTGCGGCGTCGTATAACGACGCTTCGGCGTTATGGCTCGGTTTGCACTGGTGCTTTCTTTATCGGTGCGGCGGGTTTGCTCAATGGCAAGCAAGTGACGACACACTGGCAACAGGCTGCGGAACTTGCAAAACGTTACCCAGAAGCCGATGTTCTTGATGATGATGTTTATGTACAAGACGGGGCACTCTGTTCTTCTGCGGGCATGACCGCGGGCATTGATCTTTCATTAAAACTGATTGAAGATGATTATGGACGACAGCTTGCACTGAAAGTTGCTCGGCGACTCGTTGTCTTTCTACAAAGACCCGGTGGACAATCTCAGTTTAGCGCCCATCTTACTGCCCAAATTTCAGATAAAACAACTGTCCAGTCAGTTCAACAATGGATACTTGACAACCTTGACGTAGACCTATCTTTACCCGTTCTCGCTAATAAAGCAGCAATGAGTGTGCGTAATTTCAGCCGAGTATTTCGTGATGAGGCGGAAATTACGCCAGCTGATTTTGTTGAACTTGCTCGCATTGATGCTGCCAAGCGTTTGTTGGAATGTAGTGATACCGTGCTACAGCGTGTGGCCTCACATTGTGGGTTTACGAATGTTGATCATATGCGACGTGCTTTTATAAGGCGTGTTGGTATTAACCCTAGTGATTATCGCCGTCGTTTTTGTCGATCGATATAATTAAAAAATGATACATAAATTGTCTGTGATGGGAAAGGTTATTTACCTCAAGTGACTTTCATTATGATGAAACAAGGCTAATTTGCTGATGTCCTACAGGCAATGATATGTGGCGAAGCTGAATAAACGTTAATAGCTATAATAAAAAGTACACACGATTTTATGGTTAGTTAAAAGGCTGAAAAATGTGTCCGCTGCAATAACAATGTATGCGAAAGCCGCCAATATAAAAACAAGAGGATAAGTTCAATTTAAAAATGATGATGAAAATAGACAGTCCCATGGGACAACGACAATATAGTAAGTGATTCGAGGCAATCGAATTAGTATTTGGCAACATTACCGTTAATAAAGGCATGAAAAAGTTCACGTTACACGGTCAAGAAAAAGTAAACACTCAATGACTTCAAAAGCACATTGTTAGTTCAAAACTCGCCATTGTTTAATGTTTATTGATAGAAAATTAAAATCATTAAAACGTAAATATTTTTGATTGTTAAAAGAAAATAATCCAGTTAAAGTATTTCTATTATTTAGTTTTTAATAAAAATGAGTAAGGCTACAGGCTCGTTAACTAGCTAGCTTGGGTCTAGTAATATGATTTTAGTTTCAGATGTATTTGGTAAAACTCCTGCTTTAATAAAGTTAAGTGAAGAGCTAAACGCTAGAATTATTGTAGATCCTTATAATGGAGTGAATATGAACTTTAAAAATGAAGCTGAGGCATATTCATACTTTATGGAGTACGTAGGACTTGATGAGTATTTATCAAAACTACTAAAAATGATTGAGTCAATAGACTCAATTAATACCTTAATCGGTTTTAGTATTGGAGCTTCTACAATTTGGAAGTTAGCTGAAAAATCATCAGTTAAAAATATAGAACGCGGGATTTGCTACTATGGTTCTCAAATTAGAAATTTTAAAGAAATAAATCCATCGTTTGAAGTGGAATTGATCTTTCCTAAGAAGGAATCTCATTTTGATGTTTTGGAATTACAATCTGAATTGTCTAGCAAACAGAATGTAAAAATTATTAAAGCACCTTACTTGCATGGCTTTATGAATTTATATTCTACTAATTACAGTCAGACAGGTTATGTTGAGCACTTGAATTGGTTACGCTTAAATGCCAGTTAACACACATGAGCCTTTTGCCCGTCAATAGGCAATAGTGTTTTATTTGTAAGTGCGTAATTAGTCCCTCACACCAATATTAATCAAGCCTGTGCATAATTACTACTACATATTTACCTGAGGTAATTAATGATGAAAAAACAGCAAAAAATACAACATTGGCAAAGTATCTTTGAACGCCCTTATAATATTCGCTAATCAGCACGTGTAACACAATTTCTGCCTTTTGATTTTCCAAGATATAATGCATTGTCTGCACTCAACACGATTGAGTCAGCAGATACTTTCTGCCCTGGTGGAATCGTTACAACACCTAGTGTTAACGTAACAAAAGCACTTGTTGCTGACTTTTCATGAATAATTTCCAAATGCTCTACCGCTAAACATAAGCGGTTGGCTATAAAGGCTGACTCTTCTATCGATGTATTGGGAAGAATAATAGCGAATTCTTCACCACCATAACGACAATTGGCATCAGTAATGCGTGCCGTGTTAGTACGAATACATTGAGCTACTTGTTTAAGGCAATCGTCACCTTTTTGATGGCCATAAAAATCGTTAAAAGGTTTGAAATGATCAATATCTGCAATAATAAGCGATAGTGGTTGCTTTTGGCGGTAATGTCTATTGAGTTCTTCTGCTAGTTTCATATCAAAGTATCGACGATTATATAACCCAGTTAATCCATCTTGATAAGTGAGTATCTCTAACTGTTTGTTTGCTTCAATTAAATCTTGAGCTTGAGTATTTAATGAGGCTGTTTTTTCAATAACTTGTTCTTCAAGAGTTAAAACAAATTGTTTTTGCCTGTTTATTTCTTTCTGTTGTATACGTGTTTTGAAATAAATAAAAATTAATACCGCCATTATAATAACTACTGTGTATAAAATATATGCTCCCCATGTTTTCCATGGTGGTGGTGATATATGTAAGTTAATTGATAGTAATTTCTTTCCCCATTTACCACTACTGTTGGTTGCTTTTACTAAGAATTTATATGTCCCACCATCTAAATTAGTGAAAGAAGCGACATTCCTATTACCTGTGTTAATCCAATTATCGTCATAGCCTTCTAACTTATAGGCATATAAGTTTTTATTTGGTGAAGTGAAATCTAAGACTGAGAATTCAAAAGAGAAAAAATAATCCAAGTAAGATAAATGAATATCCGTAACATAAGAATAAGGCGTTGCAAGTTTGACCGACTGCCCCATTTTATTAAAGCCAGTTAAAACAACATTGAACTCGTTATTATTTTTTTCTGTTGGTGCCGTGTCAAAAAACTCTATTCCTCTTTGGCTGCTGGTAAAGAGTATTCCATTTTTACCACTGACAAGACTATGAGGGTAATAGTTTATGCCAGATAAACCGTTATATTGGTCAAAATTCACCACATTGCCTGATATAGGATTTAATTGTGAAATACCTTTGTTGGTTGTTAACCATAAATCACCATTTTTATCATCGGCAATGGCACGTATTAATGACGTTGGTAAGCCATTTTTTCTATCAAAGTGCTTAAATGTTCTTGTGTCAGGTAAATAGAGGTTGAGGCCCTTTTGGGTTGCAATCCATATCTTACCATCTTTAGACTGGTGTATGTCTTGTACATTTTTTCCTAATAAACTATCGGTTTTATTTCTATCACTTTTAAAAGCAATAAACTGTTGTTTAGCTTCTACCCATAAGTTTAAACCATCGCCAGTACCAACCCATATGTTTTGCTCATTATCTTTAAAAATTTCTAGTACTTCAGGGTGTGATAACCTAAAAGAGTCATCAAAATGAATAAAAGACTTATTTAATGGGTTGTAACGGTAAATGCCATTTTTATATGTGCCAATTAAGAGGTTGCCGTGTTGATCAATATTAAGTGCGCGTAACTCTCTAAATTCTTCAGCATTAGGATCAGATTTTGGATATTTTAATAGCTCTATTTTTTTAGTAATTAAGTTGAACTTTCCTAATGCATTACCTTGTGCAATCCAAACATTATTTTGATTATCAGGGAGGATAATAGGCATTTCTAGTAACCTGTTCTTTTCATCATCATTAAAAATAGGAGAAGACAATTTTTCTAGTTTTTGTGATGAAACATGCCATTTATATAGTTCAGATGCTGACGTTACAATGAATATGTCACCTTTATTATCAACAGTTATTGCATTGGGAGCGGTCAATACTGCTCTATTAATTGATTTAAATTTACGGTGGGGCACTATTTTATATATACCGTGTGTTTCGCTAGTAACCCATATAGTTTTTGAACTGTCTTCAAAAACTATTCTTAGGCTATTATTATTAGTAAGATCAAGTCGTTCAATTTGGCCTTCTGTGTTTGATTTTCTAAATAAGCCCTTGCTAGAAACAATCCAAATATCACCCTTGTGATCTTCAATCATTGAGTTTACTTGCCCTAGAGATTGACCATCATTTTCTTTTAATTCTGTGAAATATCCTTCTGTTTTGTTAAAGCTAAATGGGCCTTTTTGTGTGCCCACATAGATTTCATTTTTGGTTGTTTTTAAAATGTTTCTTATTTCATTTGCCCCTGTAGGCGTGGGATTGTCAGGGGCAGGGAAAAAATGAGAAAAAGTGTTCTGTTTCTTATCATATAAATTTAAACCAAAACTAGTGGCAATCCAAAGACTGTCATTATTGTTATTTTCAATATCCCATATCCTATTATGTGATAAGCTTGATTCTACTCCCTCAACTTTTTGAATATGTTCGAATTTTTTCTCGTCGAGGTACTTATTTAAACCTTGATCATAAGTACCCAACCAAATTCCACCTTCTTGATCATGAAATAATGATTGTATTCTATTTGATGAGAGGGAGTTGCTTTGCTGAGGGTCATGGTTGAAATGCTTAAATATGCCTGTTTTGGGATTATAAAAATTAGCTCCGCCTCCCCAAGTGCCAATCCATATATTTCCATCGTGGTCCAGCATGAGGTTACCTGCATCATTATGCGATAAACCGTTTGTATTTATACTATCGTATTCAAACAGAGTAACCTTTTGACCATCATAACGCATGACCCCATTTTCAGCGGTGCCAAACCAAAGCATACCTTGATGATCTTGAATTATTGAATATATTTCAGAAGAGACAAAGCCATCTTCTTCCGTTAGCATTTCTACAGAATACTCATTAATAAGTGCTGACGAGTTATCATTGCTATAAGCGGGAATAACCAAGCTTATAATAAAGATGAACAGATAGGTACAGTGTTTAGTAAACAATAAATTATCCCATAAATGTAAAGCTATTATAGTTATAGAAGAGTGATTAAAATTGATATTTTAGTTTGTTTAACAAACCCTTGTTACTTCCGATTCTATCAAAGAGTGATGGAAGTATAAACTATATGTCTACTTTGTACCCTACTTTTGGTATTAATGGTAGCACGTTTAGTGAGTTATAGTGATTTAGCCATTTAATAGGCTTGAGAAAGGGCGCTAAGATGCACTTGAGTTATTGTTGATTTAAGTAAACAGCCCTCATTGTATTGATTTATGAGGGCTGTTGTTTGTATCTAATAATTTAGTACAAGTTAGCTGTTAAACAGACAGTTCTATACGGGGTTGTGCTTCTTTTTCACTATCAACTTTGGGAGCACAAAGCAGTAGTCTTGAAGAGTCAATATTACCATGCTTGATAATATAATCTTTCAATGCTTCTCCTCGTTTTTCACCAATTTCTTTCAATTGGTTTATTTTTTGGGTATCCGTTATTTTGTTACCTACTGCTAAATCAATATCTGCTGGAATGCTAATAGGGCAAATATTAATGCGAGTGTCCTCTTTGTCTTGCATCAGGGCAATAAAGGCTTTTAAATAATCTTGCTGGGCTTCATTAGGTTCTATTTGTTTTGTTTGGTAGAGTAAGTCATCAAACCGTAATTTTAAAGCAAATTCACCCACTGTCATGGCAGCAGAGACAATATTGGCATAGGGTACAAAAGTAGTCATTAGGTAGTCTTTAGTTGCCATCCAAATCGCTTTTTGAGTGATCAAGGAAACGATGCTACTCACACCAAAGTTTGGATCTGAAGTGGAGCCAGACAAGGGTACGTCAAGTTCAACATCACCATGGCTATCTTTTAGCATACCTAATGCCATATTAAAAGGTAATGCGCCTTGGTCAATTAATGCGCCTGCTTCATTGCTATCAGCTATCGCGGTTTCTAAACTACGTAAAAGAATAACTACGTTACCCTCAAGCTGTTCGCCCGTTAGGGTAACATCTATATCGGTATTGAGCTGACCACTTTTGAGTTCCATTTGCACAGCTCGTTTCATATAACGAGAAATAGGTGGTAACGAAAGCTCTTTCAAAAAGCCTTTTAGCTTATGTTTAGGTTGTTCTGAAAATGGTTCAGTAAAACCTTTAAAGTCAAAACGAGTGTATTTATCGCTGCGACCTGCTAATTCAAATGGTGTTTGCTGGTCTAGTTTGTCGGCAGCATTACTGATAGCGCCTAAGTACAAAGTATCGATAAATAATTTTTGAGGTTTAACAGGCTCAACACTGTTATCTATTAACGTTATTTGATTATCATTAATGAATGAAAATTCATTGAGTGAAATTATAAAATCAGATTTTTTCGCTTCAATGGTAGTGTTATCGTTTATTTCATTATCGGTAGAAACTACCGTATTCTCATTCTCAGTTTTACTTTCAGCTGCCGTTACTGTTTCATCTGTTTCAGTAGGCGTTGTGGGTAAGGCGACTAAGTTGGCAAGCGCTCCATCTTTACTGATAATTACATTACTTTGTAAGCTATCTAAGAAAATTTTATCAATAGAGAGTTCTTTTTCGCTGACAAAAATATCACTGATGTTAAATTGTTTAAGCGTAACTAAAGCAGGGAGTTCTGACTCATCATTTTTTGAAGCAACAATGTCATCGAGTATAAGATTTGCTATATTTATTTGTGGTTGGTCGGTAAAGCTTAAACGAATATCCTTTAACGAGAACTGCTTAAATGTTGCTAGTTTGTGACTTGGTTTTTCATAGTAACTTGTGGCGTTATACAAGGCTAATTGGCTAGTACCATTAAGTTCTGTGATTACACCTTGTTTGAGTGTGAGTGTTAAATCATCGATGCTATTTTCTAACTTTTCAAGGTTAATAAATTGTTGTTGGTAGCCAACAATAAGATCAGTATTACTGAAATTAGTCTCAGTAATGTTTAATTGTAATTGTTCTGGCTCTATGATTATTTCTTGTTTACTTGTTAAAGAGAGTAGGCCGCTAAGTTCAGATAAATCATTTACATAGCCTTGTATTTTATTCAGTGGGTAGTTAGCAAGTGATATCTCGCTTTCTACTACGCCTTGTCCTTGATTAAAACTGGCGTTGGCTGTTATTGTTAATGCAGCGTTATCTATTTCGCTTTGAAGGCTTAGCCGTGCTTTTTGTGATGTTAAATCAGCCAATATTTGGCTCACCACAAGTGCTTTAATGTCGACGTGATGCTGTTTATCCTCGTTGTTCACTTCAATGTTGATTTGATTTAAAGCTAGCTCAGGTAAAACCAACTGATATGGTAAGGGGGCTGCCTCAGTTTGAGTTTCTTCTTGCTGGCTTTCCTTGTTTTCGTTACCTTCTTTATTTAAATCAATACCTGCAACAATTAGCTGTGTTGGTGTTTTGGTGATTTTAATATAAGCATCGTTTAACTCAAATTTACTCACTTCTATTTTGTCGAATAACAAGCGGTATAAGGTTAAACGAACCGTAAGTTTATTTACAGAAAAGACTTTTTCTTGTTGACCCTGTTGGTTTTTATATAAAATTAAGTCGCTAATTGTTAATTGACTTAGAAAAGGGTTGTAGTAAATCCCAGTATCGTCTGAAAGTGTTAAACCTTGCTCAAGCACTAATGGCTTAATAAAATGCTTACTAAGTGGCGATGAAATAGCCCAAATAATAAGATAAATACTGATAAAAATGGCGGCAATAATTTTTATCAGTTTAAAACTAAAAAAAGAGGTCTTTTTATCCATTGAAGAAGTGTTCATAGTATTAACTAATAGGTCCGTGCGTAAATAAGTTTATAAATAAGGGAGTTGAATAATAACAGATAATCCTTTATTTGCGTTGTTTTTAGCAAAAATTTCACCATGATGAGCATTAATAGCCTGTTTGGCTATAGCCAAACCTAAACCTGTACCACCAGTATTGCGGTCACGTGCAAGGTTGACTCGATAAAATGGCGTAAAAAGTTGTGTTAAGGCTTGTTCAGGAACGCCATCGCCACAGTCACTGATAGTTAAAGTAACATTCTGTTTGTCTGTAGATAACGTGACTTTAATAATACTTTGTGCTGGGCCATATTTTACGGCATTGCTGAGTACATTGCTAATAGCGCTGGTGAGCAAGGTTTGATCGGCTATTATGATCACATCGTTTGGAATATTTTCTTCAATATGTATTGATTTTTTATCAGCTACAAATTGTTCATCATTAATAATATTCTTTACTAATGCACTGAGATTAACTTGTTCAGACTCTGTTATATGCAAGGTGTTTTCTAAGCGAGATAATGATAATACATTTTCAATCATACGATCGAGTCTATCAATTTCTCGTTGACATCGTTGCAGATATTGTTCTCGTGCGGCTGAGGTGGTAGATTCTTGTTGTGCTAATCCCACAGCCATTTGTAACCTTGTTAAAGGGGAGCGTAATTCATGGGAAACATCACCTAACAAGCGCCGTTGTGCACTTTGATTCTGTTGCAATTGCTCAGCCATATCGTTAAAACTAGTGGCTAGTTGTCCTAATTCACCACTTAGCTGACTTACACCTCCCACACGCGTATCGAAATTGCCTTCCCCCAATTTAGTTGTCGCTTTTTTAATAAGGCGAACTGGTTTGCTAAATGAGTGTGCTAACAGTAAACAAAGAAAAAAACTAATCAAGGTTGGTGTTAAAATACGAACCCAATATGGGAGTGATTGAACAAGTTGACCAAAATTTTTTTTATGTGATTTTCGTGAAATAAATACTTGGTAAAGTTGTTTATTAATCTTTATTTTAATCGGGCCGATAAGTTGTGTATGTGAAAAAACACTGGCAACTGGTTGGTCAAACTCTTTATCGTTAAGATAATTACTAACCACTTGATGAAGCTTTGGCGGTAGCGGATATAAGCTCGTAACCTTATCATTATTATTGGTGTTCTTTAGCCATATATTAAAAGGTATTCGTGAAAATTTAATTTTCTTTGTGGTAAATAATTCGTTAATACTATTAGCCTTAGCGTGCTTGATGCGTCGGGAAATTTTGTGTAATTGTTGCATTTCTTCGTATTTGGGGGCCTGAGTTATCACTTCATTAAGGGAGTCATTTGATAATTGCTCTGAAATAAACCGTGTACTAATGATAGAGGTGATTGCAATTAGCCAAAAGCAAACAAACAACTTGACCGTAAATGAAGACAATAATGTTTTTATTTTTGAAGAAAAGCTGATAGAAGACAAATTAGTTACTCTCGCCAGTTAAAAACAAATAACCCGCTCCACGAACTGTTTTGATTTTTTCAACATTGCAAAAAGGTAAAAATTTTCGACGAATATTGCCAATATGTACGTCAATACTTCGATCAAAAGGGCTCAGTTTTCGGCCTAATACTTGTTCTGAAATGGTTTCTTTAGAAATTATTTGACCATGATGCTCTAACAATAACGTTAAAATTTGGTATTCAGTTCCTGTTAATTCAATTGGGTTGTTATGGCAGTGAGCAGACCTAATAGCATGATTTAGTTCGACATTATTAACCAGTAAAGGTGTTTTATCTTTTTGTGAGCCTTGTTGTAATGCTTGTTGGTTCTGTTGGTTAACTAATTCAATACGACGTAATATTGCTTTAATACGGGCCAATAACTCCTGATGATGAAAAGGTTTTGCAAGGTAATCATCAGCACCTAATTCTAAACCGCGTACTTTGTCATTGTCATCACCTTTGGCTGTTAACATTAATACAGGTGTTTTATGTTGGCTTCCCAGTGCTTTTAATACTTCAAAGCCATTAAGTTTCGGCATCATAACATCAAGTAAAATGAGATCAAATTGATTACTATAAGCTTGTTCTAGCCCTGATTGACCATCAAAACAGCAATGAACTATAAAGTCTTGTTGCGCCAAATAGTCAACTAAAAGCTCTGCTAATTCATGATCGTCATCAATAAGTAATATTTGTTTTTTATTCAAGAGAAGTGTTTACCTTATAGCTAATTATTACTTATATATTTTAACCCATTTAACATCTATTTATGATCTAATGTTGCAACCTTTACTTAATCTTTACATTGGCTTTGCGTTTCTTTGCATTGAGTTATTTATACTTGGTTTTGTGAAATTAACACAAATCCTAGGAGTTAACGATGAATATTATTAAACCTGTAAAATCTATTATTTCAATCTCAGCAGTGTGTGCGGCTATTGCATTTTCAAGTATGTCTGGTGCTTACGCAGCAGGCAATGATTTTGGCTTTGATGGACAAAAACATCACCAAAGCGGTAAACACATGATGAAACGAATGACCAAAGTACTTTCGTTATCAGAGGCGCAGCAAATACAGATAAAAGCGTTAAAAACTCAAGCTAAAGAGCAACACGAACTACAGCGTGAGTCTATGAAGAAGTTTAAAGATGAAGAAAAATTGTTACTTCGAGCCGAGTCATTTGATGAACAAGCCTATATTGCTTTACATGTATCTTATCAAGATATGTTTACTCAGGTGGCATTAACACGTGCAAAAACCAAACATGCAATATTTAACGTGTTAACAACTGAGCAGCAGGAAAAATGGTTGGCTAAAATGGATAAACGTAAGAAGAACAGTAAGAAAGGTAAAAGAGATTAGCTCTGTAAGCTAAAAGCAAATACTTTAGACATCTGGCTTTCTACTGGCTTATTATCAACTTTAGCTGGTAGAAAGCGCCATTTTTTAATAGCCGATCGAATTGAACTTTTAAAGTAGTTGATGTGGTTTTGTGGATCAAACTGAATATTTTTTATTTTCCCATTAATATCTATGGTGAAATCCACCTTTACTTCAATTTCAATACCTTTGCGTTTGGCAACACTTGGATACACTGGGTCAACAGATTTTAGCTGTTTTGCATTTTGCCAAACAGCTTTAGTCGATGTTTTTTCGGTTTCTTTAAGTGGGGGTGTTTTTGGGAAAATATTATTGTTGTTTTTAACCGCTTGATTGTTACCAGTATGATTACGCTTTACTGTTTTATTTTCAAAAGGTTTAGCATTCTGTTGACTAGTATTTGATGCTGATGAAACAGCTAATTGTACAAGTTCTTGCTGATAAGGGTTATTTAAATTAGTGCGTTCAAACGCTTTTTCAACCATTAAAGAGTCACTAGCAACCTTGTTTTCAACATGCCGTTTACTCTTCGTTGGAACTTTAGAAGTTAAGTTGTCTAATTTGGTTGTAAATTGTTTATCTGTGATGGTATCTGTTTGTGACTTCGGTTGCGTTTGAGCTGGTTTGCTAGTTGAAGCAAGCGACTGTTTATTTACTGGTTGGTTTTCCGTTTCTTTAAGGGTTGGTGCTTGCGTTTGCTGTATATGGTTTTGTAAGGGCTGTTCAATTGGTGCTAACAATTGTTGTGCGATACTTTTAGCTGCCGTACCTTCATTAACCATGTTAATGCTGTCTTGTTCTTTAACTGCATGACTTTCAATTGAGTTTGATATTTCTCTATTATTTTTTGTGTGATTACTTTTAATTTGGCTAAATTGTTTCCATGGGTTTTCGTTGTACCAAATATCAAGCAAAGGCATGGTTAGTAGTTGCTTGCTTGAAAGCAATAGAACAGAAAAAATAATTGTCGCGCTGGCAAACCATTTACTGATGTTATTACTTGGTGCGCAATGATGATCAACCAAGCGAATCACACGTTGTTTTAAATCACCACCTGATGCGGCCATTGCCATATTGGGTATTGTATGATTATGCGTTTTTGTACATAAAGAGGCTGTGTCAGCCAATGTATGGGCGTAAGCAATTGCATTTCCGCAATGTTGTACAGCAATATCATCACTGCAGTATTCGCGCTCGTTACGCATTTGTTTAGAAACCCATAATACAGCAGGATGGAAAAACAATAATATTTCAACGAGTGTTTGTAAAAAGTTGACCAAATAATCATGTCGACGAATATGGGCAAGCTCATGCAAAATTAGCATTTCAAGCTGTGCGTTATTTAAGCCTGTGATCATGGTGGCAGGCAATAAAACGACAGGTTTAAGCCAGCCAATAGCCATGGGCACTTCAACTTTTAATGAAATTAATAAGCGAGGCGTTACGTTTAAACTAATTTGTTTAACCAACTCATCAAAACGCGACTTTAGCTCATCATTTGGCGCAACAGTGCCCTGTTTAGGTAGTTTATTAACCGTTGATATTTCTATTAATAATTTACTGGCTAACAAGGTAATAGTGGCTAACCATAAAACAGAAAGGTAGGGCAGTAACAGCGGCAGTGTCTCGGTGAGCTCTCTATATGTAAATAGAGCATCAGGCTGCTTTAGCTCTTGTATGAATTCATTTAGCGCTAAAGAACTTGCCAGTGTATTAACTGAGGTAACCTCAGTTTGATAAATAATAATAAAGGTAATAATGGGTAATAGTAAGTTTACCAACATAGCTAGTGCTGATAAAGCATAACGTAATTGAGGCTTGTTATTGTTGAAAATAAGTAATGCAGATTTTAATACGATAGCCACGAGCAAACCTTGCCACAAAAAATGCAATAAAGTGAGCGCTAAACTGGTTAAAATGGGGCTACTGAAAAAATTTTCTAGCATATTATTTTTTAATATTTATCTCTTAGGTTTCTTTTTCTAGTGAATTTAGTAGCTGACGAATATCATTAATTTCTTGGGCTGAAGTTGAATCATCAATAGCTCGCATGACTAACTTTGAGGTAGAACCACCAAATGCTTTACTAATAAGATCTTTAATTAAAGAAGATTGTGTATGTGTTTCACTATTCGCGGCGGCATAGACATGAGCACGATTGGTTTCGTCACGAATTACCAATGATTTTTCATGCATTATTTGAAGTATTTTTAATACAGTAGTGTAACCAGTTGTATGTGTTGCGCTAACTACTTCGTGTATTTGTTTAACGGTAGCTGGACCCATCTGCCAAAGAATATTGAGTAAAGATAACTCTGCTTCTGTAGGCTTTACTACGGATTTATCAAGTGCCATGTTTCTTCCCGAATAATAAATTTGTAAAGTTTAATTATATGCTACGAACTCAGTCGTAACACTTGTTTGCTTATATCCTATCCTTTGTTGAATTAATGAGCAACTAATTTATGTGTCATTTGTGTTGATCAAACTCGCATAATTTTCGCCTAATCTTGTTACTGTTTCTGGTGCAGCATCAGGTGCAAAATCAATCATGTTAGGCGCAAAAGCACACACAACAGTTGACCCTAGTTTAAAGCGCCCCATTTCGTCACCTTTTTCAAAATGAACAGCGTCAATACCTGTTGCAGGATATTGCCATCTGAAAATATCTTTACCTGCAGGAGGAGTGATGGTGCCGGCCCAAGTTGTTTCAATACTCGCCACAATGGTTGCACCCACAAGCACCATGGCTAATGGGCCATGCGTTGTATCAAATATGGTAACTATGCGTTCATTACGGGCAAATAAATTAGGTACATTATTAGCGGTGAGCGGGTTAACCGAAAATAATTCGCCAGGTACGTAAATCATTTCACGCAAGGTTGCAGCCATAGGCATATGGATTCTATGATAATCTTTTGGTGCCAGATAAATACAAGAAAATTTGCCTTCTTGAAAAGGCGCTGCTGTTCTTACGTCTCCTCCTAATAAAGAGGTTAGGCTGTAGTTAAATCCTTTCGCTTGGATTAATTTTCCTTCAACAATGTCGCCTTGCTGTGAAATTGCACCATCGACGGGGTAACATAACGTATTAATATCAGCATTAATTGTGCGTGCGCCTTCTTCTAATTCGCGGGTGAAAAAGTCATTAAAAGTGGCAAAATCACTTGCATTTTTTAGTTTAGCTTCAGCCATATTGATCTTATATGTTTTGATAAATATATTAATTAGCTTTGTGGTAAACCAACCCATTTTTGCAGCAGCTAATTTCCCTACTAAACGAGAAATTGCATGTTTGGGCATAATATACTGTAAGGTGATTTTAATTCTGTCATTAAAATTATTGGTTGAAGGTTTGCTCTGAGACGACACGTTTTTTCCTTTATGTATTCTAAATTATTTATAAAATGAGTTAATTCATCACTAATCATTAAATCGTGATGTGAGTTTGTTTTCACCTAAACTACCTAAAATTCGCTGGAAGCTAGCTAGGCGCTTAGGGTGAATATCTTGATCAGAAGCAGCAATTAATGCGCAACCAGGATCGTTTTGGTGTTTACAATCTCTAAATTTACATAAGCCTTGAAATTGTTCAAATTCTTTGAAGCCATTAAACACTTGCTCAGGGGTTAAATGCCATAAACCAAATTCTCGAATACCAGGTGAATCAATTAAGTCGCCGCCGTCTTCAAAATGATACAAACGTGCGACTGTTGTTGTATGTTGACCTAAACCAGAGTTTTGTGAAACTTCTTGAGTGATGACACCTAATTCGGGCATAAGCGCATTAACTAAGGTTGATTTACCTACCCCCGATTGGCCAACAAAAATGCTTACATGTTGGCTTAATTGTGTTTTTATGTCGTTAATACCTTCATTAGTTTGACTACTGCCATACAGTACTTGATAACCAATCGTTCGATATATTTGTAATTGTTGTTCAATATCAGTTTGTTCTTTCTGACTTAGCTCGCCCAGCAAATCAATTTTGTTTAATACAATGACTGGGGTGATGCCAGTTTGTTCTGCGGCAACTAGGTAACGATCGATAATATCGCTATTGAATGCGGGTAATAGTGATGAAACAATTAAAATTTGGCTAATATTTGCCGCAATGGGTTTTACGCCGTCGTAAACATCAGGACGACTTAAGACTGATTCACGATCATGCACAGCTTCAATAATGCCACGAATACTGTGTTCAGTTTCTTTACCTAAACGCCATAGCACTTTGTCTCCGCACACTAAAGAAGTTATTGAGCGGCGTAGGTTGCAGCGATATATAGTGCCATCGTTACTTTCTACATCAGCATGTTGGCCAAATCGACTAATTACAGTACCTTGTTCAGTTGCACCAAGCTCGTCATCTTGCCATTGTACTTTCTCAAGACCTGAGCCTGCTTTTGGCCGTAATTTTTTGTCGTGATTGGCTTTAATGCGCCGTTGCTGGCCTTTAGTCAGTTTTTTCTTAGACACAAGTGTTGATCATTTTGTTTAATCCTAGTGAGTTGTCGGCTATTATACTGACATTTACTAGCTATTGCTTGTGCAATTTTAAGGGATATTTATGACATGTAACAAAACCAATTTAATTTGGCTTGATTTAGAGATGACAGGCTTAGAGCCTGAGACGGACGTTGTCTTAGAAATAGCCACTATTGTGACAGATAGTCAGCTAAATATTTTAGCAGAAGGTCCTGTTTTTGCTATTGCCCAACCAGACGATGTTTTAGACAATATGAGTGAATGGTGTATTGAACACCATGGTAATTCAGGGTTAACGCAACGTTGTCGCGACAGTAAGGTAGATATTAAAGAAGCTACCGCTAAAACTATTGAATTTGTTCAGCAATATGTTCCCCAAGGCGTGTCACCTATGTGTGGTAATAGTATTGGGCAAGACAGACGTTTTATAAATAAATACATGCCTGATTTTGAAGATTATTTTCATTATCGTAACTTAGATGTAAGTACAGTAAAAGAATTAGCTCGCCGTTGGAAACCAGAAGTATTAGATAAAGTTGTTAAAACAGGCGCACATTTAGCGTTAGACGATATACGTGAATCTATTGCAGAGTTAAAGGTTTATCAAGAGCACTTTTTTAGATTATAACTGTAAACATTAATGCTCAAGCGATGTTATGATAGAAAGCAAAAGTGTGTCCAAATGTGATATACGCTCAGCCTTGAAAATGAGAGTTTATATTACATCACCTCTTATTTACGGTGCATATAAAAGGCTAGCCTAGTTGTTAAATAGTGTTAATGTACTCATAACCTTTTTGTTATCTGGCTATTATTTCTCTTATGCTTTGGTATAAACTAAGCGTATTAAGGAATTTAGAGTAAAAACAATAACTATGAGCGATATTGACGAGTTTTCTGACCTGACCAAAGATAATATGGCACCTATTCAACCTAAACAAACACAGAAATTAAAACCGTTATATCGACAATTTACCTCTTTGTTAATGGCCTTGTTTTTGACGATAGTGGTTGCGGTAGGGCTAGCTTATTCATTATTTTATCAGAATAATATTCAGAAATACGCATTAGAAGCTAATCAACTAATTCCTTTAACACAAGAATTAAAACAGATTAAAGCATTGCAAAAAGCGGATGAGCTCGTTAGTAATTTATTGGCTGCTGCCAATGCAGAAAATTTTGTTGAATTACATAAAACATTAACTACGCTCAATAGCCAGTTACTAGAACATAAAACTCGTGCCAATGTAGTAACTTTTCAACAATGGTTGAATGAATATAGACTTGCCGAAGATACTGTCTCACGTCTGCAAGATAGCTACACGCGTAATCAACAGTTAAAACAAAGTAGCATTATTCAGTTGCAGTTAATGATACTTTCCATACAGCCAGTGATTAATAAACAGCGTGCTCAACAAAAAACCTATTATGAACAATTACAGGCTGAAAAAGTAAAAAACAAGGTGACTTATCGTAGTGCAAGCGCTTATGCACAAGCAGTTCAGCATTTAAATCATCTACAACAGTTAAAATCTTTGTTCCTTGATGTGTTATTAGGTTTCGAACAACTAAATAGACATACTCCTATGGTACGTTTTGAGTATTTACGCACAAAGGTAGAAGAACTTTTTGCACTGCATCAGCAGGCGAGAGTTAACGACCCAAACAAAGTCATGCTTGATGTTAACCAGCAACTTAACGCTTTTGAAAAAATAGCTTTAACAGAGCAAAATGCTTTGGCTAAATGGCAGGGATATATTCGTTTAGCTGAAAATTATCGGTTAGATTTAACGGAGCAACAACAAAAAATAAAACAACTACTCGCTACCTCTTATGAATATCCACGGATAAATAGTAAAAGTATTATCAGTACTTTTCTTAGTAAGTTTGATCTTTATTTATCGACTCAGAGCATTATTATCATTTTAACTGCAATGATAAGCTTTTCATTATACTTCTTTTTCTTTTTATTGTGGCAATTACGAAGTCAAATTAAGTTATCTATTCAAAATAGCGTCGATATTATTAAAGAGACATTTAACAAACCAACAGTAAATGTAGTGGCTAATTGTATGGAAACACAAGAAATAATTCAGCTTGTGGAAAACACAGTAAAACCGTTGCATAGCGAACTTGAATTTCAATCACTGACTACACAATACCAATCTTTGCAGCAACGCTTATCAGAGCAAATTGAAAAAACGAAAGATTTAATTCAACACAATGAGCAATATGAACTTGAAATAAAAGCTAAAGAACAAAAAAAACTTGAGGATGAGTTACGTCATTATAGCTTGATAGAAACGTCGCTACTCAGAATAATACAGCAGCATCAATTAGCTTGTATTAGCCCTAAATTATTAACAAAAGATCAGGGCTTGGGTACATCAATCCAATTAAGTTTGTTGTATCGACAGTTAACACAGTTTGACTTATTGTTAGCACTACAGTCAGATAAATTACGACTAGTGCTTTGTGATACTAACTTGATTGCTGAACTATATGCCGTTTTATTTAATGAACAACGAGAAGAACCTGTATCTAATAACCAATTATTTATTCGTTGTGATGAACAACTACTCAGTGAAGTAAAAATAGATCTATATTTATTCCAACAGCTAATTGGTTCGTTTATTGCTATTGCTATTGCAGACTGCCCCGATACTCAATTACACTTGCGAGTACAACTACAAGATAAAAGTGTAGGACAACAATTAGTCCACTTTTCAGCTAAAGTTAAAACTAAATCGCAGAATGCATTACCTGCTTTAGTGACAGAATTACTGAGATCGCAATTAACTCAAATTACAGCGTCTCTCCCAGTAGAAGTTTTTTCATTGCTATTGGCTAAGCAACACGGAGATAATGTTACAGCTCAACTTGTTGATGATGGTTACCATCTTAGTTTTGAATTACCGTTAGCAACAACAACAGTCAATGATGCGGATGAAATATCACTAAATAATAGTAAAATAGTGTTATTGGCAAATAATGACATTTTGACTGAAATAATTGAAAAAACTGTATTGCTTGCAAAAGGAAAATTTGAACGTTTAGCTGTTATTGAAAGTATTGAGCATTATATTAATGCAACATACCTCAGTAACCATAAGCTTGATGTTTTAGTGATTTCTAGTGATATGGCGTTTAACCATCTTGATTATATCCATGAGAAAATTTTTACATTACCTCATGCTATGCAACCTAAATTAATGGTACTTCAATCAAAAGAATTGAGTTATGAACGTTTCGGTTTCTATGAGCAAGCAGAACAAATTTTTTGTAAGGACACTTTCATCGAAAATCTTGTTAAATTAGTCAAAAGTAGTAAAAGAGATAATCAACTATTTAGTTGTGAGCCTTTTATTGAAAATCAAAACATTTCAATTCAATTACCGATACTTCTTGGCGTTCGATCACCACAATACTATCAAAATTTGCAGCGAATATTACAATGGCTAGGTTTACAGGTGCAGGTAGTTACTCATGAAACATTACAGAAAACACGTTGGAAAACAGGGCAATTTGGCATATTGATTACAGAGTTTATTGAAACAGCTTTTGTTGAAATGACCAATACCCCCTCCATTAATATTGGCGTTTTTAGTCTCACCGATAGCAAGTTTAATGTTAGTAATCGCAGTAACATTAATACATGGTACAAAGGGAAGCTCACTAAAGAAAGTACATTAACTGAGTTAATTAATGCCTTATCTCCTTGGATCAGGCTTAAAAGCAACTTAAAGAGCAAGTCTGAACAAGTATTAAAGACAGCGTTACCTCTTTCTCGCCCTAAAAATGATCGTTCACATAATACAGGGCTTCCAGACATAGCCAATGAACTTTTTATTACACAAGTTGCTGATGTTTATAGTCAAAATAAAAATGAAATGACTTTTGACTTTTCACGCTATTTGTTCAATCAAGGATCGGCAGAATTAGCATTCTTTATGCTTGATGATTACACGCAAGATAATCATCAACAACTGAATACATTAATTGAAGCGATCAAGGGAAAGAATATAGCGACAGCCAAATTGTCTATAGCAACGTTGGTGCTAAATGCCAATATACTCGCTGCCCCAAGGTTGCAAATATTATGTAATCAATGGACAAAGCTTTTAAGTGGCAGTGAAATTCCCAGCAGTTTAGATAATATTAACGTTTTAATTAAAGAGACACGTTTTGCATTGAATGATATTGATACCTATGCTGAGGCTATTTAGGCCAATTCAACGTAAAATCATTAGGCGTCTCTGGGGAGTCCTTTTTCAACTGAGCGAATTAATCGAGCATTGAGCCTTTTGTTGGTATCGTTATCTATTTTAGTTATTGAACCAGTGTTATTAGGTTTTTTCATTTGTTGCTGTTCAATAGCCCAGCGAATATGCTCAGCAACTAATGTTGAGGCATTACTTAATTTCTCCTCCAATGTCTTAATAATCTCTTTATCCCATGGTGCATTTCCTAAGGCAACGGCAATATTTCGTTGCCAACTTTGAAAGCCTATTCTACGTATAGGAGATCCTTCCAAAGTGGCTAAAAAATAGGGTTCATCCCAAGCAAAAAGCGTTAGCAGCGTTATTTCATCTAGTTGGTGTCGAGCTTGAAAATCATTTTCTAAACTGAGTTTGGCGTATTTATTCCATGGACAAATTAGCTGGCAATCATCACAACCATAAATTCTATTGCCCATTAAGGGTCTTAATTCAAGTGGAATAGGATCGGGTGATTCAATAGTAAAGTAAGAAATACAACGTCTTGCATCAACAACATAAGGTTCAACAATAGCTTGTGTAGGGCATATTTTAATACAAGCAACACAATGTCCGCAGCCATTGATTTTTGTCTTGTGGGTGTCTGTAGCATCTGTTGTTTTTAATGAATCACTTTTTTCAGGCTGAATAGTCGTTACAGGTAAAGGGATATCAATTAATAGTTCACCAATAAAAAACCAAGAACCAGCTTCTTTGTTTAGCAATAAACTGTGTTTTCCTACCCAACCTAAACCTGCTTTTTCGGCTAAAGGACGTTCTAATATTGGTGCTGAGTCAACAAAAGGGCGGAAGTTGAAGTTTTCACAGTATTGAGTAATCAATTTGCCTAATTGTTGAAGTCGTTTACGCATTAATTTGTGGTAATCTCGACCTAATGCGTAGCGACTTATATAGGCATGGTCTTTGGCTTTTAAAATACGCGCGCATTTTGCTTTGGTAGGTAGATAATCTAATCTGACACTTATCGCTCTAACCGTGCCAGGGGCCAATTCGGCAGGACGGGCTCGCATTAATCCGTGCCGAGCCATATAATCCATATTGCCATGGTAATTATTTGCTATCCACTTTTCTAGCGCTTGTTCATGCTTAGAGAGATCAATATCGGTAATACCTAGTTGAGAAAAACCTAATTCTTTTCCCCAACACTTGATTTTTTCAACCAATTCAGGATAGTTAATAGTAGGGGTATTAGGCGTGGTGTTTGTCATTTTTAAGTGAAATAACCAGTATATAGAGTAAATAAAGAAGACTAAATTAATCGAAACATAATTAGTCGACACATAATCAACAGGGCGTAAATTTTGATGAGTTTATCACAACAAGCTAACACAAAACATAGTTGGTACAGCGCTTATAGCGCGAAACAAGTGCTAGATAATGAAAGCATTGTGGCCAAAAGTCAAAAGCTACCAATGTTTGAATTAATGACTCGAGCTGGAAATGCCGCGTTTCAGGTTTTGTGTCAACGTTGGCCTACGGCAAACAGTGTTTTAGTTTTATCGGGCAAAGGCAATAATGGCGGGGATGGATTTGTTTTGGCACGTTTAGCACATTTAGCAAATATGAATGTTAGCGTGCTAATAACCTGCGAGCCTGAATATATTAAAGGTGACGCGTTAACCGCATATCAAGCCATGCTCGACGCAGGGGTTAAACAGGTTTCTACTCAAAACTTAGTTGCAGCAGTTAGTAATTTTTCTGGTGATATTATTGTTGATGCACTTTTTGGAATTGGTTTTTATGGCGTGTTAAATGAACCAATGCAGCAATTAGTTGCTACTATAAATGCTAAGAATGCGATGGTATTAAGTATCGATATTCCCTCAGGCTTATGTGCAACAACGGGGTTTGTTCATGGAGATAATGCGGTTATTGCCGATGTAACCGTTACCTTTATTGTTTACAAACAAGGTTTACTTACAGGGCAAGCAGCTAACTTTGTTGGTGAGCTATTGCTAGCTGACATTGATTTAGGTATTGCGTTTACGGAAGCTGTGACGAGTGCTGTGGAGTATCTCGATAGTAATCCCTTATGTAATGAGATTAAGCCATTAAAAAAACGAGTGAATACTAGCCATAAAGGAATGATAGGAGAAGTGTTAGCGATTGGCGGTGGTCAGGGAATGCCTGGTGCTATTCGTTTAGCGAGTGAAGCCACGTTAAGGTGTGGTGCAGGGCTAGTTGGCGTCTGTTGTCATAAGAATAACCAAGTGATGGTGTTTAATGGTCGCCCTGAACTAATGTTAGCACCTGCCACAGCAAAACTTTTGGTTAACTCAATGGCAATGAAAAAAGCCAAAGTTATATTACTTGGACCAGGTTTAGGACAAACAGCTTGGGCCAAAACATTGTTTGACTTGATTATAGCCGACATAATTAATTCTAAGGTAATAGATAATAAAGAAAAACGTTTGGTGATAGATGCTGACGCTTTAACATTTTTAGCTCAAACTAAAAGTTATTGCGAACATTGGGTTTTAACACCACACCCAAAAGAAGCAGCGCGTTTATTGGGGTGTGATGTAGCAAGTATAGAAGCTGATCGTTTTAGCGCAGTACAAAGTATTGTTAAACAATACGGAGGCATTTGTATTTTAAAAGGGGCGGGAACTTTAATCTCAGATGGAAATCAAATAATGATCAACAGCACAGGCAATGCAGGTATGGCTTCAGGCGGTATGGGCGATGTACTCGCTGGTATTGTGGCAGCATTTACATTACAAGCGAATGATTATTTTATGGCTGCTTGTTCTGCTGTCTATATTCATGGCGCTGCAGGTGATATTATTGCGAATAAGTATGGTCAATGTGGCATGTTAGCGAGTGATTTGTTTACGCCACTACGCACATTAGTTAATGCAACTTAACTCATTTTAATTTTTTTTAAAATGATAAGATTTTTGAGAACAAATGAAACAGTTAGAATATCTATTAGCCGATGAAGCAGCTACTGTTATCATGGGTGAAAGCATAGCGAAAGCGGTGCTTGAGCAATATGAACAACAGCAGAATCAGCAATCATTAGTTGTTTTTTTAAATGGTGATTTAGGAGCAGGAAAGACAACGCTAACCCGAGGCTTTGTTAGAGGTATGGGGCATCAAGGGAATGTGAAAAGCCCTACTTATACTTTAGTTGAACCTTACGAGTTACCACCTTGGCAAGTTTATCATTTTGATCTGTATCGTTTGAGTGATCCTGAAGAATTAGAGTATATGGGCATTCGTGATTATTTTGCAGATCACTGTTGTTGTTTTATTGAATGGCCAGAAAAAGGCGCTGGGGTCTTGGCTAATGCCGATATAATCATTAATATAGTTTATCAAGACGAACAAAGGTTAATTAACTTACAAGCGTATTCAAGTCGGGGAGACAATGTTTTACGACAATTATCTTCCTAACGTTTGGGGTTGTTGTTCTGATTTGTTATGTGGATATTGTTTAGAAAACATTGAGTTTAGAGAATATTAAGTTTAGAAAATATTAACACTATTTAAGGTTTATTATGCGTTTGTTATCTTACATTATATCTACTTTGCTTTGGTTGTCCTTAACCGCAGCATTGTTGACTGTAAGTAATGCAGCAGCAAGCGCAAATAGCATTAATGGTATTCGTGTTTGGCCTGCGCCTGAAAATACACGTATCGTTTTTGACCTTAAATCGAAGCCAGATTATAAATATTTTACCTTAAAAAATCCTAATCGTTTAGTGATTGATTTTAAAAATACCAACAATACTGCCAGTTTAAAAGCGTTAGCTAACAATGATCCTCGTATTAAACTCTTTCGTACTAGCACGTCAAAATCAAAAGCAGATACGCGACTAGTGTTAGAGTTAGCTAAAGCTTACCCTATTACCGTATTCCCTCTAGCGCCTGCGGGACAATATGGTGATCGTCTCGTTATTGATTTATATGACAAGGATAAAAAAGACGACAGTATCATTAAAACACTACCTAATGAAAAGCGCGATATTATTATTGCTATTGTTGCAGGTCATGGTGGTGAAGATCCTGGCTCTATTGGTGCTAAAGGTTCTTATGAAAAACGAGTTACCTTATTCATTGCAAAGAAACTTGCCAAATTAATTGACCAACGTGCTGGATTTAAAGCCGTAATGATTCGAACGGGCGATTATTACGTCACACATAGCCGTAAAACAGAATTAGCAAGAAAAAATAAAGCAGATTTATTAATTTCAATTCATGCCGATGCTTTTGTTTCGCCTAAACCTCATGGTGCTTCTGTATTAGTGCAGTCGTCTAGGCGAGCAAACTCTGAATTTACCCGTTGGATTGAGAATAGACAAGATGAGTCTGAATTGCTTGGAGGGGCGGGTGAAACTATTAAAAAAACAAAAGATAAAAATCTAGCATTTACACTCGCAGATATGAAAAAAGAGTATACAATGGCAAGCAGTTATGAGTTTGCTTTGCATGTAATTAAAGAGCTAAAACAAGTGACTAAGCTTCATAAAAAAGAGCCTGAAGGCCTTAGTTTAGCTGTGTTAAAATCATCAGATATTCCTTCAGTGCTCATTGAAACTGGATTTATTTCTAATCCTGCAGAAGAGAAAAAACTTAATAATAAACATCACCAACAAAAATTGGCCAACGCTATTTTTAAAGCAGTTAATAGTTTTTTCATAGAAAACTCGCCTAAAGGTACTTTGTTAGCCGCTACTGAAATGAAAAAACATAAAGTTAGAAGTGGTGAATCTTTATCTGTACTGGCACAACGTTATAAAATATCTGTAAATACGATAAAATCAGTCAACAATTTGAAGTCGAATGTTTTACGCATTGGTCAAACGTTAAAAATTCCTCGTGAAGGCTAACACCTTTTTAATAAGCAAAAGCAATCATTAATAAGAAAAACTATGTCAATAGCAATACTTCCAGCCCGTTTAGCAAACCAAATAGCTGCGGGTGAAGTGGTAGAAAGACCTGCTTCAGTTATTAAAGAACTTGTTGAGAATAGTTTAGATGCTGGCGCAACTATAATAAATATTGAGGTTGATAAAGGTGGTGTTAAGCGTATCCGTATTAATGACAACGGTGTAGGTATTGCTAAAGAAGAACTCACACTTGCATTAAGCCGTCATGCAACCAGCAAAATAAAAGACTTAAAAGATTTAGAAGCCATAAATAGTTTAGGCTTTCGTGGTGAGGCATTAGCCAGCATTAGCTCTGTTGCAAGGTTAACATTAACGTCCAAACCCAAAGTCCAAGCAACAGCATGGCAAGCAAGTGCGGAAGGTCGTGATATGGCTGTAAGCATAAAACCAGCAGCACATCCCGATGGTACGACGATTGAAGTATTAGATTTGTTTTTTAATACGCCAGCAAGACGCAAATTTTTACGCACAGAAAAAACAGAATTCACTCATATTGATGAAGTGATACGTCGCATTGCATTAGCCTGTTTTGATGTTTCTTTTTCGCTTACACACAATGGAAAAATGATACGGCAGTATCGTGCGGCCACCACTAAAGCACAAACCGCCAAACGGGTTGCCGTTGTGTGTGGACAAAAGTTTGTTGATAATGCCATAGAAATTGATTGTCAGCATGACGATATGCATTTTACAGGTTGGTTAGCTAAACCTAGCTTTTCACGTAATCAAAATGACCTTTGCTATAGTTATGTTAACGGTAGAATGATGCGTGATAAATTAATTAATCATGCGATACGTCAAGCATACGCAGATTTATTACCGTCTGATACTTACCCTGCTTTTGTGTTGTTTTTATCTCTTGATCATAGTGAAGTGGATGTCAATGTTCATCCAGCCAAACATGAAGTGCGTTTTCATCAAAGCCGTTATGTTCATGACTTTATTTACGCTGTTTGCCACAAAGCGTTAATGGAAAACAATCAAGCACTAGACTTGAATGCTCAGTTGCATCAAGGTGAGCCAGAATTTAATAATATACATTATCAGCGACCAGATTATGTAACGCCTTTAACGCAACTAAGTCAGCAACAAGCAAGTCACTCGTACAGCGCTTGTGATCAAATTAATGAAAAAGCTTCTCCGCGCAATGTTGTAACAAAAAACTTTGGAACTCGTCCCCCTGTAACAAAATCTGCAGTTGAAAACTATCAGCATTTAATGACTCCTGACTCTCACATCAGTGATGCCCATGAAGGATTACCAGCACCTATTTTAGATAATGTTTATAACCCAAAGGCTTATTTTTTAGCGGTTGAACAAGACAAATATGGACTGTTTAAACACAATAAAAGTTTATATTTGCTTTCATTGGCAGCATTAGCCAATAAAGTTTATAAAAATAAAGTGGCGTTGAGTTGGCAAGTAAGCGCCGATAAATTGTCAAAAGGATTAATTAGCCAGCCTTTATTGTTACCTATTGTAATAACACTTTCACCAGAACAACTGAGTCTAGTAGAACTTTTGCAAGAACAATTAACAATGGCAGGTATTATTGTTCATTTTAATGACGGTGCACGTACTAAAAGAAGCGTTCAAATACGCCAGTTTCCTGCTCTATTACGTGAACAAGATGTTAGTACTAGTTTTATCAGTATTATTGATGAATTATTAGTTTTAGCGACTCATGGCAGTGAAAATATTTATGAGGATGCGGTTATTTCTGCGATTGCTAAGGCAATGGTGGCTCAATCCTATAGTGAGGTAGAAGCAAATATGTTGTGGCAAACAGCAGAAAAAGTGTTTGGTAAACAAATAATAGATTTCATGCTCTTGAATTCTGTCACATTAGACCTTACATCAGACATTAAGCAATTAAACACTAAAGTTGGGCATCTAAGAATAGATGATTAGTTTAGTGATAAATAAAGAACTACCGTGAGATATATATTCAGTGCCATCAAATAGTCTAGTTAAGCCTCCCCCTGTTATTTGTTTAATGGGACCAACCGCATCAGGTAAAACTGCATTGGCGATGGCGTTATGTGATGCTTTACCTTGTGACATTATTAGTGTTGATTCGGCTTTAGTTTATCGAGATATGGATATTGGTACAGCTAAGCCAACGGCTGATGAATTGTCAAAGTATCCGCATCGTTTAATTAATCTTCGTGATGCATCACAAAGTTACTCAGCGGCAGATTTTTGCCAAGATGCACTGGTTGAAATTGCAAAAATTAGGGCCAATAACCGCATTCCTTTGTTAGTTGGCGGAACTATGATGTATTTTAAGAGTCTGATTGAAGGAATATCGCCTTTACCTGCTGCAAATAACGCTATTCGTGAGCAGATAGAAAAAGAAGCATTAGAGAAAGGGTGGGAAGTTTTACACGAAGAACTAACTAATATTGATCCTGTGTCGGCGCAGCGAATTCATCCTAATGATCCCCAACGCTTAACACGAGCATTAGAAGTTTTTCGTTTAACTGGTAACACTTTGACACAATTAACTCAAACTAAAGGTGATAAGCTTGAGGGGAATATATTACAATTTGCTATAACACCTAAAAAGCGAAGCAGCTTACATGAGCGCATTGCTATACGTTATCAACAAATGATTGCGCAAGGGTTTGAGCAAGAAGTGGTTACCTTAAAAAAACGAACCGATTTACATGAAGATTTACCGTCAATTCGCTGTGTTGGGTATCGTCAAATGTGGCAGTATCTCAATGGTGAATTTGACCATGAAGAAATGGTTTTTAGAGGTGTGTGTGCTACCCGACAATTAGCAAAACGGCAATTAACTTGGCTGCGAAATTGGCCTAGTTTAGATTGGCTAACAACAGACGATGAAGATAATTTATCGAAAGTATTAGCAGCGGTTGGTAAATGTTAAATAATTTTAGCGAAAATAAAGAGTAAATATACTAGCTATCATTAAGCAATATTAAAATATTGGTGTATAATTCAAATATTATATGCTGAGGATTAGCAAAAATTTTCATTAATCATACAAGATATTGATTAATTACTTTTATTAATAATAAAAAGGAGCCATACAATGGCAAAAGGTCAATCTTTACAAGACCCATTTTTGAATGCTTTACGTCGTGACCGCATTCCAGTTGCAATTTATTTAGTAAACGGCATAAAACTACAAGGACAAGTAGAATCTTTTGACCAGTTTGTGATTTTACTAAAAAACACGGTTAGCCAAATGGTTTATAAACATGCAATATCAACGGTAGTGCCAGCACGTGCAGTCAATACCACACCCATTGCTAATGAAACAGAATCAGAAGAGTAGTTTTTACTTTTTTATTTTTTGTTGTAATTAATTTTACGCTTAATATTTTCTATTTTAGTAGATTATCTATTATTTTCCTTACATGGTGTATCTTATTAGCAAAAACAATTTTCTGTTTCGACAGACATTATTTCTAAGGTTTAATGCCGTTGTTTGATCGTTATCAAGCAGGTGAACAGGCGGTGCTTGTTCACCTAGATTTTCCGGATGAAAGCACCCGAGAAGATTTGACTGAATTTAAAATGTTGGTTTCTTCTGCTGGCGTTAATGAATTAACAGTGGTTTCCGGTAAGCGCAATACCCCACATCCAAAATTTTTTGTTGGCTCAGGCAAAGCAGACGAAATAGCGGAAGCTGTACGTTTGTTTAATGCTGATGTTGTACTATTTAACCATAGTCT
This sequence comes from Colwellia sp. E150_009, assembly GCF_053543955.1. Classification (NCBI taxonomy): domain Bacteria; kingdom Pseudomonadati; phylum Pseudomonadota; class Gammaproteobacteria; order Alteromonadales; family Colwelliaceae; genus Colwellia; species Colwellia sp. E150_009. Next base: position 135,487 of record NZ_JBHFOM010000004.1, on the reverse strand, counting down.
CTCGCCTTCACAAGAAAAAAATATTGAAGCGTTATGTCAATGTCGCGTTGTTGATAGAACGACGCTTATTCTTGATATTTTTGCTCAGCGTGCGCGAACCCATGAAGGTAAATTACAAGTTGAATTAGCACAATTACGACATATGAGTAGCCGACTCATTCGTGGTTGGACTCATTTAGAGCGACAAAAGGGGGGAGTCGGTTTACGTGGTCCAGGTGAAACACAACTAGAAACCGATAGACGTTTACTTCGCGAACGCATGATCAATATTCGTAAGCGGTTAGAGAAAGTGGAACGACAGCGACACCAAGGCCGACGGGCAAGAACAAGGGCTGAGTTGCCAACAATATCTTTGGTTGGCTATACCAATGCGGGAAAGTCGACGTTGTTTAATTTATTAACGCAATCCGACGTTTATGCAGCTGATCAGCTTTTTGCGACACTTGATCCCACATTAAGAAGAATTGAGCTTGATGGTGTCGGCGGGGTAATTCTGGCCGATACAGTAGGTTTTATTCGTCACTTACCGCATGATTTGGTTGCTGCGTTTAAAGCCACATTAACTGAAACGCGCGAAGCAGAATTATTGCTTCATGTAGTCGATATTTCTGATGACAGGCGTACTGAAAATATAGAACAAGTTGAATATGTTCTCTCTGAAATTGAGGCGGATGACGTACCTCAATTAGTGATTTGTAATAAAATAGATAATTTAGACGATGTTGAACCCAGAATTGACAGAGATGATCAAGGGCAACCGATTAGGGTTTGGTTGTCAGCACAAGGTAATATTGGTATAGATTTATTTTTTACGGCTTTGGCTGAACGTTTAGGAAATCAAGTTTTTCAGTCTACCTTAGTTATACCGCCAATTGCAGGCAAGTTGAAAGGTGTTTTATACCAACTTAATAGCATTGAAAAGGAATCTTATGATGAGCAAGGTTATTGTCACCTAAAGATAAAACTACCAAAACGGGAATGGAATCGATTGATCAAACAAGAAGGAACTGAAATTGAACAGTATATTGTAAATTAATGTGTTAATACCTATATAGAGTCTTATAAAAGAGATACTTTTATCATAAACTTGCGTATATTTACTAAAATAATCAATAAATAGCTAATTAATTACTAACCTAGCGGAGAACAGCATGGCTTGGAATGAACCGGGGAATAACGATAAAGACCCCTGGAAAAATAAAGGTGGTAAAAACCAAGGACCACCAGACCTAGATGAATTGCTTAATGATTTAGGCAAAAAGGTCAGTGGTATCTTTGGCGGAAAAGGTGGTGGTAAAGCATCGGGAGGTTCTGGGCCATCAGGAAAAAGCATGTCTACTATTGGCATAAGTCTCGTACTTATTATTGCCATTGTGGTCTATGCCTTTAGTGGTTTTTACACCATTAAAGAAGCGGAGAAAGGTATCGTTTTACGTTTTGGTCAGTACGCAGGCACGGTTGATCCAGGTATTAACTGGAAGTGGACTTTTGTTGATCGCATTATTCCTATTGACATGCAAAGTACGCGCGAAATGCAAGCCTCAGGGTTTATGCTAACTCAAGATGAAAATGTCGTTCAAGTTGAAATGCAAATACAGTATCGTGTTATTGATGCACGTGATTATGTCTTCAGTGTTACTAATGCTGATGATAGTTTGAATCAATCACTAGACAGTGCGCTACGTTATGTTGTTGGTCATGCAAAAATGGATGCTATTTTAACTAGTGGTCGTGAGTTAATTCGTCAATCAGTGTGGGAAGAGCTAGATAAAATTATCGAACCATACCACTTAGGGCTGATCATTGTTGACGTTAACTTTAAAGATGCTCGTCCACCGAATGAAGTCAAAGATGCGTTTGACGACGCGATTGCTGCACAAGAAGATGAAGTACGCTTTTTACGAGAAGCCGAAGCCTATGCTCGTGGTATAGAGCCTCGTGCTCGTGGTCGTGTAAAACGTATGGAGCAAGAAGCTATTGCATATAAAGGGCAAATTGTTTTAGATGCGCAAGGTGAAGTAGCGCGTTTTGAAAAAATACTACCAGAATATCAAGCAGCACCTGAAGTGACTCGTCAACGTTTGTATATTGCAACAATGGAAAAAGTATACAGTAATACCAGTAAGGTTATGGTTGATGTTGATGGCGGTAATAATATGATGTATTTGCCGCTAGATAAAATTATACAACAACAATCTACAACTCAGCGAGTAATACCACCGTCATATTCGCAGCCGCAACAGCAACAAGGTATTAATTCTGCACCATCAACTTCGGGCCGAAGTGATAGATTTGACAGTGGGAGTAACTAGGCTATGAAGAATTTTTTTATTGCTATCTTAGCGCTATTATTTACCTTAGTTGTCTCTTCAGTTTTTGTTATTTATGAAGGCCAACGTGGTATTGTATTTCAATTTTCTAAAATTAAACGAGACTCTGTCACTGATAAAATGATGGTGTTTGAACCCGGTTTACATTTTAAAATTCCGTTTATTGAATCGGTGCGTAAATTAGATGCGCGTATTCAAACATTGGATGAAGCACCTGACCGTTTTGTAACATCAGAAAAGAAGGATTTGATGGTAGATTCTTTTGTGAAGTGGCGTATTGTTGATTTTTCAACGTATTATTTACGTACTTCGGGTTCGGTTGATAATGCACGCGCCTTACTTAAACAAAAAGTAAATAACGGCCTTCGTACTGAGTTTGGTAATAGGACCATTAAAGAAATTGTTTCAGGTGATCGTGATGACATTATGAAACAAGCGTTAGCAAGTGCTGAAAGTAGCCGTGAAGAGTTAGGTATTGAAGTGGTTGATGTACGAATTAAAGCCATTAATTTACCTACCGAAGTGAGTAACTCAATTTATGATCGTATGCGCGCTGAACGTACTGCCGTGGCTAAAGAGCATCGCTCACAAGGTCAAGAGCAGTCAGAAATTATTCGAGCAACCATTGATGCTAAGGTAACCGTTATGCTTGCTGAAGCACAAAAAAATGCCTTTACCATACGCGGTGAGGGTGATGCTGAAGCATCGAAGATTTACGCTGATGCATATGGGAAAGATCCTGAGTTTTACCGTTTTTATCGCAGTTTAGAGGCGTATGAAAAAAGTTTTAATAGTAAAAATGATATTATGGTTGTAAAACCGGATAGTGAATTTTTTAACTATTTAAAAGATGGTACAAAAGCTAAATAATCGTTAATGATATTTGACGCTTAAGTTCTCATTTAAAGCCAGCATTATTGCTGGCTTTTTCATAAACAAATGTAAATGAAATGAGGTGAATTATGATAGATACCCTAATTTTAGCCTTTGGCCTAGTACTTATCCTAGAAGGATTGGCACCTGCTTTATTCCCGAATAAATGGAAAAATTATTTATTGAAGCTAACTGAACAACCAGCAGGAAATATTCGTAATATTGGAACGTTTATTTTAACACTAGGTGTTATTGTCGTGTGGTTATCACAATAGCCTGAAAAATTAATCAAAAAAGAATAAAGATAACCTCTTAACTTAAAAGGTTATTTTTTATTATCCAGAAAAAACTGCTCTTTTCCCTTGGACTGTAATTTGATCTTTGTTAGAATCCTCGCCTAATTTTCTTACGAAATAGCAAAAATGGGCAAAAACGTAGTTGTTCTAGGTACCCAATGGGGTGACGAAGGTAAAGGTAAGATCGTTGACTTACTAACCGATAAAGCAAAATATGTTGTTCGCTATCAAGGCGGACATAATGCAGGCCATACATTAGTGATTGACGGTGAAAAAACCGTACTTCATTTAATTCCTTCTGGCGTATTACGAGACAATGTTAAGTGCCTGATCGGCAATGGCGTTGTTTTATGTCCTAAAGCATTGATGGCAGAAATTGAAATGCTTGAAGCTAAAGGCGTACCCGTACGTGAACGCTTACTTATTAGTGATGCATGTCCGCTAATTCTTCCTTACCATACAGCGTTAGATGCCGCACGTGAAATTGCACGTGGAGCAAATCCTATCGGTACTACTGGTCGTGGTATTGGACCTGCTTATGAAGATAAAGTAGCGCGCCGCGGTTTACGTGTAGGTGATCTTTTCTGTGCAGAGTCTTTTGCTGTAAAATTAAAAGAAATTATGGAATACCATAACTTCGCATTAGTTAATTATTATAAAGCTGAACCAGTAAGTTATGAACAAGTGCTTGCTGATGCACTTGCAGTAGCTGATATTATTAAAAATATGACGGCTGATGTTTCAGAGATACTTGACCAAGCACGTAAAAATTCTGAATCAATAATGTTTGAGGGTGCTCAAGGTACTTTACTTGATATTGACCATGGCACCTATCCTTACGTAACCTCGTCAAATACTACTGCTGGTGGGGTAGCAACAGGCTGTGGTGTTGGACCGCGTCACTTAGATTATATTCTTGGTATTACAAAAGCTTATACTACACGTGTTGGTTCAGGCCCATTCCCGACAGAGCTTGATGATGACATTGGACATCATTTAGGTACTGTTGGTCATGAATTTGGGGCTACAACAGGTCGTGAACGCCGTTGTGGTTGGTTTGATGCCGTTGCAATGCACCGTGCTATTCAAGTCAATAGCCTGACAGGATTTTGCTTAACTAAACTTGATGTTCTCGATGGCCTATCAACGTTGAAAATCTGTACTGGTTATAAAACTGAATCAGGCGAGATTATTACCGTACCACCAACGGCAGCCGAAGGTTATGATAAAATCACACCTGTTTACGAAGAACTTCCGGGCTGGAACGAAAATACGGTAGGTGCTACGTCAGTTAATGATTTGCCTGCTAACGCACTCGCTTACATAAAGCGTATAGAAGACGTTACTGGTGTACCTGTTGATATTATTTCAACTGGCCCAGATCGCAATGAAACAATTATTAAAGTGAATCCTTTCGCTTAGTCGTTAAGTTCATTGTTTCATGCTTTTTACTTTAAACCAACCTTCGGGTTGGTTTTTACTTTTTAAACTATCGAATAACAGTGCATACAGTATTTATACTATTAATCTCACTAATACCAATTTGATTAAATTTCTTCCCAACTCAGAGCTTCATTAGCGAGCTTAGAACAAGGAAAATTGATTAAACATTGTTATTACTATATTTAATCAATTTTGCGATGTTATCAGTTTGCTAATGAGCTCCCAAAGGGCGAGTACCTAATAAAAAGTAAAGGCTTATATGCGACGTTATTGATTTTGACAAGGGAACAACCATTCTCTTCAATCAATGCCTTGCCTACATGGATGTAGGTACTTAGGTTATGTTTGGAACGTATAACCTGTGCCTCTAAGCCTTTTAATTCTCGCTGAGTGGGAAAGAACTTAATCAACTTGGTATAATACATCTTGAGATGGTTTGAGTATAAGTGTTATTCATTCAATAAGGCACTTTATCTTGTCAGTTTATCTATTGGTAAGTTAATAATAAATTTACATCCACCAAGTGTTGAATCACCTAGGATACAACTTCCTTTGTGCCATTCACAAATTCTTTTAACGATGGCAAGCCCTAAACCATAACCGCCTTTCTGTTGATTTTCATTTCGGTTGCGATGAGATTCTAACCTAAAGAAAGGTTCAAATATATTGTCACGGTCGGATAATGGTATGCCTGCTCCGTCATCTTCAACAACAATTTGTATTTGGGTGGGTGTTGTGATTAGGCTTATTTCAACGTTAGTTTTTGCGTAACGAAGCGCATTTGTCGATAGGTTTTGAATAGCACGCTCAAGAAGGTGTTCGTTACCATGGTAAATGCAAGGAGCAGGTTTTTGCCATGTGATCGTGACGCCTGTTATTCGATTTAATTTATGTATTTGGTTAGTAATAAGTGATGTCAATTCTATTGATGACTTTTTAATATCTTGGCCAATATTCTCTAAGCGGGCATAACTTAGCATTTCATCAATCAGTGCTTCTATTTCACTAACATCTTGGCCCATTTCTTTACGTTGTTGTTCATTAACGCCTTCTAGCATTGCTAAAGAAAAACGTAACCGTGACAAAGGCGTTCGTAATTCGTGGGATACAGCATTAACCAAATGCTTTTGATCAGACAGTAAACGAATAATTCGGTGAGCCATGTCTTTGAAGGTTATAACAATTTGCTTAATTGGCGAATGATGATTGGTATAAATGGCTAAGTCTAACTTGCCATTAGCGATGTCATTAGCCATGGTGGTGAGTTGTTTTAAGTCACGCCAAAGCGGCCTAGACCATAAGGCAATTACACCAGCTAATAACAGATAAGATAGGCATAAAAAGAACCATTTTAAATACTGAAAGCGTGTCTCTAATTGTACATTTCGATTGATTGGGCCTAATTGATATATATTGAGACTGTTTGATAATTTAATATAGAAAATTGCATTGTCATGTTCATCATAATTAAGCACTACTTTACCAGCCATTAATTTATCTTTTTGTTCGCTAAGCCAAGAAAAGTCACTCATTAATTTTGTTGTTATTGGAATGTTAAGGGTTTCACTGAGGTTGTTGATAATTGAGTTTTGCGTTTGTGTTGAAGCTTCATTCAATAAGGGTAAAATTTTTGTAACTTGAGTAAGATAATGCAATTGTTGGCTTTCTGTATTTTCAGCGGTATCAATTTCTGCTGTACTAATATCTGAAGCCACAAATTGTTGCCAAAGTTGTTCAGAAAGCCAGTTAATAGAGAGTAACCCTAGAATAATTACTAAGTATAGGTTGATGAAAAGACGGTTCAAAATAATATCACAGACATTAAAGCTTGATTAGTATTAAAGTGAATGAACATAGTGCTAATCCCAAGCAGTGCTGCTAAATAAGTACCCCTTTCCCCACACGGTAATGATGCGGTAGGGATTATTGGTACAGTCACCTAATTTTTTTCGTAATCGAGAAACCCTGACATCAACACTTCTATCTAGGCCATCATATTCTCGATTAATCATTTGTTTATGAATATATTCTCGACTTTGGGGTTCACCTGCATGACTTGCTAATAACCAAAGCAGTTCAAATTCATGGCTGGTTAGCTCAATAGGTTGTAATGCTAAAGACACCTGCCTTGAGGTTTTATGTATGGTTAATTGACCAAAGGTTAATTGTTCGGCAGATGCCTTATTACTGTGTTTTTTACGACGTAATAGCATGTTGATTCTTGCTAAGAGCACATGGGGTTCAACAGGCTTAATAATATAATCATCAGCGCCTATTTCTAGGCCAAGCACATGATCAAAATCACTGTCTTTAGCTGTTAGAAAAATGATGGGGTTAGTATAGCTATTGCGAATTTTACGGCACACCGTAAAACCGTCTTCATTGGGTAACATAACGTCTAAAATAATGAGGTCAGGGGAGTTTTTCTGAAGAAAACTAGCAACCGTATTACCTTGATGCAGCATTGATACCCGAAAATCATTTTGTTCTAAAAACTTTGCAATAAGGTTTGCTAAACGTAAATCATCCTCAACGAGCAATATATGGTTCATTAGAAAAAACTCCAATCTGCACGTAGCCTACGCCGGTACTTTGTGGGTAATGCCGTATTAATTTTTATTTGTTGGCTGGCAAATATCTCCTGACCATTTTTTAAAGTAAACAGCATATCTTGTTCTAGTGAAATGTCTATTTTAGTGTTGATATTATGTGCATTTTGCCAACAAGTTAGACGAGCGTCATTTTGATATAAACAGGCATCGATGGGATCATCGTTTTGCCATTGTACTGATACTGTCATTTGACAGCTATCTCCAGGGTTTTTTACCATACAAACAGAAGGCTTTATAATTAAATTACTGGTAGGTACAGCAGATAACGGCTGTGAAAGGGTACTTAATATAAAAAGAATAATGGCACTTTTCTTTATGCTAGAAGTCATAAGCTACCCCAGCAAATATTGTACTCATATGCTTATCTTTTACTAAAGGGCTGTTAGCTGTGCCTGAAGCTAAAAAAATACGTTTAACATGAAACCTTACACGCCAATTTTTTGAGACTTGATACTTTAATACAAAACGCAAATAAGGGTTGGTGCTTTGTTTGCCTTGGTAATTTTTATTTAATTTAGGCTCTCGTTTTGTTGAAATACCATAATAATAATCAACCAAATTTTTACTATTGATATTTGCACCCAAACTGAATGACATCAAGGTGCTAGGCAGCGCCTTGATACTTAAGATCCTACTTAGTTCTAATTGACCATGAAAACCATTGTAAACATTATTTATATCATGAAAAATCTTTAGTTGGGCATCGGTTGTTTGATCAATGAACCAATTGAGTTGAATGCCAGCATCAATAGCCCAGTCTCTATCTGAAACGTCGTGAATATTGACTTCTGTATTTTTATCAGTTTCGCCAATATTATTTCCATCACTTACATCAGGATTTGTAACACCTACGCTATTTGAAGTTGATGACTCAATAAAAATATTTTGTGGATGCCAACGAGAAAAATAAGAATTTTCATGGTTTAGTTGGCCAATTGCGCTGATACTGATGTGATCAGTATCAATGAGCGTATACCCTAACGTGTTGTTTTCAAAAAATATTTTTTCACCGTAGTAACTTATTGATGGAATAATAATTAGCGGAATATTATCCCCGCCATGTAAAGGGTTAGTAACCACACCAGCACCTATTGATAATGAAAAATTCCAGTTACCAACGGCGGCACAACGATCAGACTCTTGCTGGCAATCAGCAAAACTAAGCTGACTAAACAGCAACAAGAGTAGTATGTAATATTTCAAGTAATTTATTTCCTTTTAGGATTTGATAAATTAAGCTGAGTAAACCTTTCTGTTAGCTATAATTTACCATTGCTTTGCCTGAAGATCAGCTTGAATTACATCAAATTACATTTGATTGCATTTAACAACAGTATAAACAGATTTTTGGCGTATTGTTTACTATCAGTAATTTTACTTTATTTGGTTTAGTTTGTATAAAATGGAGAGAAAAAAATGTTGGATAAAATCATAATACTATTAGGATCCCTTTTATTACTCGTTGGTTGTGGTAGCGATTCATCAACAAAAGAGTCAGCATTATCCATTGAGCAACTTGAAGAGGTTCCTGAACTCAATTCAATGTCAATGGCACTCTCTCCTTTAAAAGGTGCAAGTGCAGGTGATTTTGAGCAGCACTTGAAAAATGGTGTCTATCTTAATAGTGCTCAACAAAATGGTTTTTTAGAAGTCGGTGATTCCTCAAATATATCCACAAGTGATGCAGCGGGTGGGCAAAGTGGTTACTCATTAACTATTACCCAAGAAGCGGGTGTTGATGAAGGTGACAGAATAAAGTACGATGGTGACTATATGTACATCGCTAATAATCAATATTATCAGCGTCAAACTATTGCTGAAGAAGCACCAACACCGCAAACTTCTGTACGTATTTTACAGCGAAATGAACAAGGAGAAGTGAGCGAATTATCAAATACAACGGTTAATACAGAAGCCTCTTCTATTAAAAGTTTATATCTGAATAAAAACAAACTGGCTGTTTTATCAAATATCCAAAATTATTCTATTTATAACGATATGGCAAGCACCTCGCTAGCCGCGATTGATTTGTTTTTTCCGATGGAACAAACATTTAATTTATCACTTGTAGATGTTAGCGATCGTTCAGCTCCCGCAGTGACCACATCTTATACTATGGACGGTGCTATCATTGATAGTCGACGTGTTGACGATGTATTGTATATTGTTAGTAGTTTTTCGCCGTCGGTTGCTGGGCTTCCTTTTGCTGAAACGGAAGCAGAGAAATTAGATAATTACAAAAAAGTTTTTTTATCTAATATCAGTAATTTTTTACCCCAATACACTGATGCAAAAGGCCAGAGTAAAAATTTAGTTGCGCCAGAAAATTGTTTTATGCCCACTGAAGCCACAGATAAAGATGGCTTTAATGGTATAGTTACCTTGACAACCATTGATTTAAACCAACCTGATAGTCTTTCTTCTCTTTGTATTAATACACAAGTATCAGGTCTGTATGCCACGCCAACCTCTGTGTATTTATATGGTACAGACTATCAGTATCAAAATGAAAAAATCACTGAAACCTCAATAATCCATAAATTTGCTATTACAGGACAACAAATTGATTACATTGCCTCAGGTACGCTTGATGGTCGTTTTAATTGGCAGTTATCAAATCTTCGGTTTAGTGAAAAAGATAATGATCTACGTGTTGTCACTACTCAGGGTAACCGAAGTGAAGGTTATGAACACCATCTGAATATATTAAGCCCAATAGGTAATGAATTAACGCTGGTTGCTCAGCTGCCAAATGCAACCTACCCTGAAAAAATAGGTAAGGTAAATGAAAATGGCATTGTTCAAGAAGACATTAAATCAGTGCGTTTTTTTGAAAATAAAGCCTATATTGTTACCTTCTTAAATACTGATCCTCTTTACGTACTTGATCTAACTGATAAAGATCAGTTAAAAATTACAGGCGCGCTTGAAATTCCAGGTTATTCTTCCTATCTGCATCCTTTGTCTGATGATTTATTAATAGGTGTTGGGCAAAATGTTGATCCTGATAGAATGATGCTTACGGATAGTAATATTAACAATGCTAATGAAAGCACGCCTATAATTGAAGGGGCTAAAATTAGCTTATTTGATGTTAGTAATATCAATGCCCCGTTAGAAATTAGCTCAATAGTTTATAAAGAGGCTTATACTCCCGTTGAGTTTAATTATCATGCGCTGACTTATTTAAAAACAGCTGATAATACTCACCGTTTTGGTTTACCAGTTGAAAAATGGCTAACAGAAACGGTGGTTGATTTGCAAACAGGAAACAAAATGGATGTTTGGACGTTGGATAATTCATTACAGCTTATTGAAGTAACGGGTAACAATGCAGATGCAAGTTTAGTTGATATTGGTAGCGTGAAACCCATAGTCAATGATGGCTCATTAATGGGGACCTATATTTCGGGTTGGGATGACCGCGCAATATTTCATGATAATGATATTTATTATTTGCATGGAAATAGCATTTGGAAAAGCTTTTGGCATACGCCTGAATTAACCACTGGGCCATTTTAATTGTCAAATATTCAAGTTATTAAATATTTAAAATTATCGAATAACCAATCAGTTTAGTTAAAGTCTAATGATTAATAGCATACTAGACTTGCTTCCTCTTATTTATTATCAACTCTATGGTGGTGAGTTGATAATAAATAAAATACATTAAACCTACTGTATTTCTTTTAATCTCTTGATGTTGTTTGAATTATTTTATTTCTAAGCCATTTGTTGGCAGGTTCAAAATCTAAATTACGGTGCCAATATAAATGTACGTCAAGTTCAGGTAAATCAACAGGTAAGGGGTAAATAGTCAAGTTGAGTAATTGAGCATACATCTTAGCGGTTGTTTCTGTTGTGGTAAGCAACATATTATTTCCCGCAATGACACTGCATGCAGAAAAGGTATGTTGACACCTCAAACTAATTTTTCGGTGTAATCCAAGGCGTGCTAATTCAAAATCTTCAATACTAGTGCCTACAGAACGTGATGATACGAGTATGTGGTCTTGTGCAAGATAGAGATCTAAATCGAGCGCTGAATTAATATCAGGATGATCTTTGCGTGCGACAACCACTAATTTACTTTTTTCTAATTGCGTATGTAAAATATTGTCACTTACAGGTAATAGCGCATCGATGGCCAGATCAATATCACCGCTAGCGAGCTTGTTCTCTAATTCATTACGGTTAACTCGACGACTGCTTTGAACATTAACTAAAGGCGCAGTTCTATTGATCATCTGCATAAGCGGGGGTAAATAAGAAGCTTCTAAAGCGCCATGCAATGAAATAGTAAAATTTTTGCGAGAAGTTAGTGGTTCAAATTGCTTAGATTGTGCCAAACAAACGTGTAATTGACGCAGTGCTTCACGAACCTCTGTAATAACATTATTGGCTACAGCGCTTGGTCGCATCTCATTTCCTTGACGTACAAAAAGAGGGTCGTCGAAATAATCACGAAGTTTACTTAATGAATGGCTCACCGCAGGTTGCGATAAGTTAAGGGCTGATGCGGCCTTAGTAATATTACCTTCACAATAAATTGCTTCAAATACTACAAATAAATTTAAATCTATTTTCATCCTATCCTCTTTATTCATTCTTTTAAAGAATAGTAACCTGTATAAACTATTCGTACTCTTAATTTATAGTGTGATTCTAAGGTAGTCAAGCAGCCAAAAATTCTGAGCTTAAGTAAAAATATCTACTCCAATAAAGTGGTTGAGCATAAATTATAAATTATCGATAGCAATATTTAGTATAACTATTCAAAATTAGAATAGTTAGGTATTAGAACTATTCATTTGATTAATTATGTTGATGCAATTAGCATGAATGGATAGCTTAATTAATACGTTTTGTGTATGTAACCCTTGTGAGTGATAAAGAAATGATATTAAAAATAAATGTTACCTTATTTCAACCGAAACACTTAACTGTGGTGGTATAACCCGATGGCGGCTATTTATCTTATTCGCCACGGACAAGCGTCGTTTGGCAAAGCAGATTATGATCAATTATCACATAAAGGTACAGAGCAATCCCAGATACTAGGTAAGTATTGGCAATCAATGTCAGCGCCCGACAAGTTGTATGCGGGAGACCTATTGCGTCATGGACAAACCTTAGAGCATTTTTTACTGGGTTGTAAAACAAAAGCAATGCCTATCACTCTTCATTCAGGGTTTAACGAATTTAATCATGTTGAATTGTTAACTTGCTATGACCCAAAATGGAAAAGTTTTGCTGATATGGCTGCCTCAATTAATCAGCAAGCCGATGCGAATAAAACCTTTCAAAAAGAATTTGCGCGTGCGCTTGAACGGTGGGTATGCGGTAAGTATGACAATGATTATAAAGAAAGTTGGCCGCAATTTAAAAAGCGTTGTGTCAGTGCCTTGTATGATGTCATTACACAAGAGTTAAATAACAGAAGGCGATTAGATAAAAATGAAGCATCTAAAGAGCTGTGTATCTTTACATCGGGTGGTGTTATTGCGGTTATCATCCAGCACATATTAGGATTGTCTGATGAAAAAACATTGGTTGTTAATCAACAAACACGTAATGCCAGTGTTACCAAAATTCTTTTTTCAGAAAATAATTTAACGATTGATTACCTAAATAATTATAGTCATCTAACTTCTGCAGGCGCAGATTGGGTAACTTACAGGTAATTGCAAACCATAAAAAGCGGGAGTTTTTAAATGAACAATTCATTATTTGATTTAACGGGAAAAATTGCCTTGGTCACTGGCGCTAGCCGGGGTATTGGAGAAAGTATTGCAAAATTACTGGCGCAAAATGGTGCTCACGTTATTGTTTCCAGCCGTAAAATAGACGACTGTCAAATTGTAGTCGATAGCATTATTGAAGCGGGCGGAAGTGCTCAAGCAATTGCTTGTCATATTGGTGAAATGGAACAAATAGAGTCCATTTTTGAGCAAATTTCATCACAGCACGGTAGATTAGATATTTTAGTTAATAATGCGGCGGCAAATCCCTATTTTGGTCACATACTTGATACTGATTTAAATGCATTTCAAAAAACGGTAGATGTGAACATTAGAGGGTACTTTTTCATGTCAACTATGGGGGCTAAATTAATGAAGGCTAATGATGGTGGAGCTATTGTTAATGTCGCTTCAATAAATGGCGTTATCCCAGGTGATTATCAAGGTATTTACTCTATAACTAAGGCAGCTGTGATTTCAATGACCAAGGCTTTCGCCAAAGAATGTGCTCAGTTCAATATTCGTGTTAATGCTTTGCTCCCAGGCGGAACTGATACCAAATTTGCCTCGACGTTAGTGAATAACCCAAAAATACTTGAGCAATTATTGCATCACGTACCGATGAAACGTGTTGCGCAACCCGATGAAATGGCTGGCACAGTATTGTATTTAGTTTCAAACGCATCAAGCTACACCACAGGTACGGCAATTAATGTTGATGGTGGTTATCTTATCGGCTAACCAACACTAGACAACAATACAAGCTAACGTAGATATATATATTCAGGAAAAATTATGAGTAAAAGCAATTTAGACAAGTTATTCGAATCCTTTGCCACAACAGGCTTAAGGTTAAAAAATCGTACCGTCATGGCACCAATGACACGAACATTTTCACCTAACTATATTCCTACTCAAGATGTGGCTGACTATTATCGTCGTAGAGCAGAAGGGGATGTTGGTTTAATTATTACCGAAGGTACATTTGTTTCTCATAAAGCAGCCAATGGTTATGAACGCGTCCCCGCTATTTATGGTGAAGAAGCCCTAGCAGGTTGGAAAAATGTCGTTGATGAAGTACACAAAGCTGGCGGTAAAATTGCGCCTCAGCTTTGGCATGTTGGTGCAGTAAGAAAAGAGGGGGTAGGCCCTGATAAATCTGTCCCAGCCTATAGCCCGTCAGGGCTATACAAACCAGGCGCACCAAATGGCGTTGCCATGACTCAAACAGATATTGATGAGGTAGTTGCGTCGTTTGCGCAAGCGGCACTCGATGCTAAAAATATAGGTTTTGATGCCATTGAAGTTCATGGCGCTCATGGTTATTTGGTTGACCAGTTTTTCTGGGAAGGTACTAATCAACGCACAGATGGTTACGGTGGTTCACTGGAAAAACGTACACGTTTTGGTGTGGAAATTATTAAAGCTATTCGCGCAGCTGTGGGTGAACATTTCCCTATTATCTTTAGATTTTCTCAGTGGAAGCAACAAGATTACAACGCAAAGCTTTGTCAAACCCCAGAAGAATTAGCACACTTTCTAGGCTTGCTCAGTGATGCAGGTGTCGATATGTTTCATGCAAGCACTCGCCGTTTTTGGTTACCAGAATTTGAAGGATCTGATCTTAATTTAGCTGGTTGGACTAAAAAGTTAACAAACAAACCTGTTATCACTGTTGGTAGTGTTGGCTTAGACAGCGACTTTACAGGTGAAGGCAGTAAAGATTTAAGCAGCACCTCAAACCCAACTGGCATTGATGGTTTACTCGAACGTTTAAGTAAAGAAGAGTTTGATTTAGTTGCTATTGGCCGTGCGTTATTGGTTGACCCTAACTGGGTTAACAAAATCAAAGAGCAAAAAGAAGATGAAATAGCGCCATTTAATAAAGAAGCTTTGACACGATTAAGTTAACAAAGGCGCAATAAATTACGCCCTACATCGAATGTAATGTTTATGTAGGTTGGGCTTCGGTCCAACAACAGTCTGACAAAAAGGCGCAATAAATTACGCCCTACATCGAATGTAATGTTTATGTAGGTTGGACTTCAGTCCAACAACAGCCTGACAAATAGGCGCAATAAATGACGCCCTACATCGAATGTAATGTTTATGTAGGTTGGGCTTCAGTCCAACAACAGTCTGACAAATAGGCGCAATAAATTACGCCCTACATCGAATTTAATGTTTATGTAGTTTGGACTTCAGTCCGATAATAAAAGGGTCTAAACACAGTTAATTGTAAGTCCAGTACGGACATCTAAGGATAATCACATGAATTTTGAGTATAGCGAAAAAGTACAAGATCTGATCCAACGTGTTACCGATTTTATGAACCGTTATGTTTTTCCTGTTGAAGAAGAAATGCATCAACAAGTAGCGCAAGACCCTTGGTCAACACCGCCATTAATGGAAGAGCTAAAAGCTAAAGCTAAAGCTGAAGGCTTATGGAATCTTTTTTTACCCGTTAGTTATGGCAAATACAGCGCGGGCTTGACTAACCTAGAATATGCCCCATTAGCTGAAATTATGGGGCAAGTCATGTGGGCTCCTGAAGTATTCAACTGTGCAGCACCCGATACAGGCAATATGGAAGTATTGGCCAAATACGGTAATGAAGCACAAAAAAAACAGTGGTTAGAACCATTACTTGAAGGAAAAATTCGTTCTGCATTTGCGATGACAGAGCCAGAAGTCGCGTCAAGTGACGCCACTAATATAGAACTTCGTATAGAACGAGACGGCGATGAATATGTCATTAATGGTAGAAAATTTTATATTAGTGGCGCGTGTCGTAAACAATGCGAAATTATGATTGTGATGGGCAAAACAGATCCAACTAATAAAAATCGTTACATTCAACAATCTCAAGTGCTTGTACCAATGAACACGCCAGGCGTCACTATGGTTCGCCCAATGAAAGTTTTTGGTTATGAAGATGCCCCAGAAGGACATGCAGAAATTACCTTCGACAATGTTCGCGTACCCCTTGAAAATATCATTATGGGTGAAGGAAAAGGCTTTGAAATTGCCCAAGGCCGTTTAGGACCAGGACGCATTCATCATTGCATGCGATCTATCGGGGTTGCTCAACGTGCACTCAATTTAATGTGTAAGCGTGTTAATGAACGTATTGTTTTTGGTCGCCCAATGATCAAGCAACAATCAATACGTGAAGATATCGCGAAATCAGCCTGTCAAATTGAACAAGCGCGTTTAATGACCTTAAAAGCCGCACAAAAAATGGATACGGAAGGCAACAAAGTCGCTAAAGATCTTATTGCTATGATTAAAATAGTGGCACCGAGTATGTCATTGGATGTGCTAGATCGCGCAATTCAATGCTATGGCGCAGCAGGGGTTAGCCAAGATACCTTTTTAGCTCACGCTTATGCAGGACAAAGAACGCTACGCTTAGCTGATGGTCCAGATCAAGTGCATATGATGCAATTGGGTAGAGATTTAGTTAAACAAATTGCGGAATAAAAGAACGTTCGCAAGGCGTTAATTAAGTTAGTGTATAAATATTAACGCCTTTTATTTTGGTTTGTATATAGCTGTGTATTTTATTGAGAGTATTACCTGATGTCGAAAGCTTTATCTATTGATATTGAAAAATTAACCGCTTACCTTGAAGCACATGTTAAAGGTTTTTTAGGCCCAATAACATTAGACAAATTCCCAGGTGGGCAATCAAACCCCACCTTCAAAGTAACCGCACAATCTGGATTGTATGTTTTACGCAGCCAACCTGCGGGTAAACTATTAAAATCGGCTCATGCGGTAGACCGCGAATATAAAGTGCTTGATGCACTGAAAGATTCAGATGTGCCAGTAGCGACAGTCTTTCATTTATGTACTGATTTGAGTATTACGGGCGCAATGTTTTACTTGATGGAATTTTGTGATGGCAATGTTTATTGGAGTCCATCTTTAGCAGAAATTAGCACTAATACGTTAAGAACCCAAATGTATGATGCTATGAATAAAGTGCTTGTGGCGCTGCATACAGTAGATATTAACGCCTGTGGCTTAGATGATTATGCTAAGCCAGGAAATTATTTTGAACGACAACTTGGCCGATGGACAAAACAGTATCGTATAACTGAGCTGCAGAAAATTCCTGCAATGGATGCACTCAGTCATTGGTTGGAAAATAATCTACCAGAAGACGATGGACGTGTTTGTTTAGTACATGGTGATTTTCGCCTAGACAATATGATGTTTGCCAAAGATAAAGCTTCAATTATTGCTGTGCTTGATTGGGAACTTTCAACGTTAGGGCACCCATTTTCAGATCTAGCTTATCAGTGCATGCAATTGAGAATGCCACAAGGAATGGGAGGTATTGATGGTTTGCAAGGTGTAGATCGTGCGAGTTTGGGCATACCAACAGAAGAGGAATATGTTGCCAGTTATTGTCAACGAATGGGAATAACAAAAATTGACAACTGGTCCTTCTATCTTGCTTTTAGTTTTTTTAGATTAGCAGCGATAGCCCAAGGTGTAGCAAAACGTGCTTCTCAAGGCAATGCCTCTAATGAAAATGCAAATAAGGTTGGTGCTTTTGTTGAACCTTTGGCTCAAATGGCAATGAATATCATTAATAAAGAAAGCTAACCCGAAACTTTTTACTCTATTTGAACAATGAAAGGAAATACCATGGATCCATTATTAGATTTTACTGGCAAAGTTGCCGTTATTACAGGAGCAGCACAAGGTTTTGGTAAGCTATTGGCAGAAGAATTAGCCATGCGTGGCGCTAAATTAGTGATTAGCGATATTAACGGGCCTAGCGTTCAACAAGTAGCCGATGATCTTAAAGCAAAAGGAACTGAGGTGCTCGCATTATCCTGTGATGTTTCTAACAATGAAGACTGTAAAGCGATGGCTGATGCCGCTATCAAACAGTTCGGTCGTATTGATATTGGTGTGAATAATGCTGGTGTTGCCCATGAGTTTATGCCTTTACACGAAATTGATGAATCAATTATGGATAGTCAATTTGCCATTAATGTGAAAGGGGTTCAATTTGGTATGCGTCATCAAATAAAACAAATGCTAACACAAGGTGAAGGCATTATTCTTAACGTAAGTTCTATGGCAGGTTTAGGTGGCGCAGCACGTGGTAGTGCCTACGCTATGGCAAAACATGCGGTGATTGGATTAACAAAAACAGGGGCAGTGGAATATGCGCGTAACAATATTCGTATCAATGCCATTTGTCCGTTTTTTACCTTAACGCCCATGGTGACCAACTTTGCAGATGAAACCATGCAAGGAAAAATGAGTAAAGGTGCACCCATGGGGCGTTTAGGTGAACCTAAAGAAATAGTCGCTATGATGTTAATGATGCTATCACCAGCGAACACATACATGACAGGGCAATGTGTGGCCATAGACGGCGGTGTTTCTGCAGCCTAGTGTATAAATACCCGCGTATATTGAATCTCAAAATAGTCATTAGCTACACGAGTTTAACTTAGTAAAAGAAGAAAATAATATGCCAGCAACATTGATGAACCAACGCGATATTGAATTCATGCTTTATGAATTATTTGACAGTGAATCATTGATAACAAGAACACGTTACCAAGACCATGATCGTCATACTTTTAATGAGGTCATTAATACCGCGAAAGCAATCGCTGAAAAACACTTTTTACCTATTCGTCAAAAGCTTGATACTCATCAACCGACTTTTGATGGAAAAAAAGTGCATTTGATTCCTGAATTAAAACCAGCCATTGTTGCGGTTAATGAATCAGGTATAGGTTCAGCCACAGCAGATTATGACTTAGGGGGTATGCAGCTGCCACCAATTATTGCCAGTGCTGCTGGAGCCTATCTCTCTGTGGCTGGCGGAGTAGGCATGGGTTACAACATGCTCACCAGCGCCAATGCTAATTTACTTGAAGCACATGCAAGTGAAGCGCTGATTGATAAATGGGTAAAACCCATGCGAGAAGGGCGCTTTATGGGCACTATGGCGATGACAGAACCAGGTAGTGGTTCGGGTCTTGGTGATTTATCTACTAAGGCGATTAAAACTGAAGATGGTAATTATCGTATTAGCGGTAACAAGATTTTCATCTCAGGAGGTGATCATGATTTGAGTGAAAATATTGTTCATCTGGTGCTTGCTCGAGTACAAGGCGCTCCTAAAGGCGTAAAAGGTATTTCACTGTTTGTTGTGCCTAAATATTTAGTCAATGACGATGGCTCAATCGGTGCAGATAACGAAGTGTCACTAGCTGGCTTATTCCACAAAATGGGTGGTCGAGCACAAACATCAACAGCGTTAAGTTTTGGTGAGAAAAATGGCTCCGTAGGCTACTTAGTGGGTGAAGAAAATTGTGGCCTTAAGTACATGTTCCACATGATGAATGAAGCGCGAATTATGGTGGGTACTAGTGCCGCTGTTTTAGCTGTGGCCGGTTATCAATACAGTGTTGATTACGCTAAAAACCGTCCACAAGGTCGTTTACCTTCTTGTAAAGACCCTATGTCGCCAATGGTTAATATTATTGAGCATGCTGATGTTAAACGCATGCTACTCGCTCAAAAAGCTTATGCTGAAGGTGCATTGTCATTGGTGCTTTATGGCACACAATTAAGTGACGACTCACACACTGCTCTAACGATAGAACAAAGAGAATATGCGCACACCTTGTTAGACTTTTTAACCCCTATTATTAAAACATGGCCCTCAGAATATGGGCCCAAAGCCAACTCATTAGCTATTCAAGTACTTGGTGGACATGGCTATATTAATGAACACCCTGTTGAATTGTTTTATCGAGATAATCGCTTAAATCCGATTCATGAGGGGACAACAGGCATTCAATCATTAGATCTAATTACCCGTAAAGTACCCATGAATAAAATGAAAGGCTATTTAGCAACGTTAGATGAAATAGATAAAACTATCGAACAGGTAAAAAAATACCCTAGTTTGAATGAATTCACCGAACAATTAGCGGCCGCAGTTGAAACATTAAAAGTCACTACACAAGCTGTATTAACTTCTATGGCAACTCAAAATATTGATTTAGCGTTAGCTAATTCAGTTAAATACCTAGAATTGTTTGGTCACGTGATTATTGCTTGGTTATGGCTAAAACAAGGGGTTGTTGCAACGAAAGCGTTAGCTGAAAAACCGCACCAAGAGGATCAGTTTTTTTACCAAGGAAAACTACAAGCACTGCAATATTTTTATCGTTTTGAGTTACCAGAAATCACCTTATGGTCAAATTTATTGCTGTCGTCAGACAGCACCAGTTATGACATGCAAGTTGAATGGTTTTAAACGTAAATTAGCTAAGCTCTAATTAACTAGGTTAAAACAAGAATAACAACATAATGGAAGAATAAAATGCCGACAATAATCAACAAAAACGACATAGCAAATTACATTAACTTTCAAGCACAACCAACAGCTTGGCATACAGTAACACAAGCGCAAATCAATAAATTTGCTGACTGCACGCTTGATCATCAGTTTATTCATGTTGATGAAGAAAAAGCAAAACAAACGCTATTTGGCTCAACCATCGCCCATGGTTTTTTATCGTTGTCTTTGTTATCTCATTTTGCCGAAGATTTTAGTGTCATTATTGATGGCTTTTATATGGGGCTAAATGCAGGATTTGACAAAGTAAGATTTTTGCAGCCAGTGAAAGTGAACAGCCGCATTAGAGCGCATGCAAAAACATTATCCATTGAAGAAAAAAAGCCTGGCCAATACCGTTTATGTACAGAAGTTACCGTAGAAATTGAAGATTGTGATACCCCAGCATTAGTTGCTGAATGGGTGTCAGTACAAATGGTCAAATAAAAATAGATTAGTTAAGTTTAAGGAATCAATAATGAGTATTAGTTTTGAAGGTAAAGTAGCCATAGTAACTGGCGCAGGTAATGGTTTAGGTCGCTCTCATGCGCTGGCATTAGCGGCTCGCGGTGCTAAAGTTGTTGTTAATGATTTGGGTGGCGCAAGAGATGGAAGTGGTGCGTCGTCTAAAGCCTCTCAAGATGTGGTGCGTTTAATTGAAGAAAGTGGTGGTGAAGCAATCAGCCATGGTGCAAACGTTGCGAATTTTGACGAAGTACAAGATATGGTTCAACAAACCATGGACAAATGGGGACGTGTCGATATTCTCATTAATAATGCGGGTATTTTACGTGATAAATCATTCACCAAAATGAGCTTAGATGATTTCAAACTCGTCATGGATGTTCATGTAATGGGCTCGGTAAATTGTACCAAAGCCGTGTGGGATATTATGCGTGAGCAAAATTACGGTCGCATCGTTATGACAACGTCATCAAGCGGTATGTACGGTAACTTTGGCCAATCAAATTATGGCGCAGCGAAAATGGCGGTTCTAGGTTTGATGAATACGTTAGTGATTGAAGGTGCTAAAAATGATATTCGTATTAACGCGTTAGCGCCAACGGCAGGTACGCGTATGACCGAAGACTTAATGCCAGAAGAAATTGTCAAAGCCTTTGCTCCAGAAGCAGTAACAGCAGGTATGTTAACGTTATGTGACGATGAAGCACCTAACCGTTTTATTTTATGTGCAGGGGCAGGCGGTTACTCAAGTGCAAGCATGTTTGAAACTGAAGGGTGCTTTATTCCCAAAAATGCCCAAAACCCAGAAACCGTTCGTGAGCAGTGGGGGGAACTAACAGAGCAAACTAATCAAGCAGCATTAGAGTCGGGCGCTAAACAAGGTGAGAAATTTGTCATGAAAGCTATGGCGTACATGCAGTCACAAAAATAAGTATTAAAATAAGTATTAAAACAAGTGTAATAATTATCATTGTTCATTTAGATAAAGGAGATCACCATGGAAAAAATCTGGCTTGAAAAAAGTTACCCCCCTGGCGTTGAATATGAAATTGATCCTGATAAATACAATTCGTTAGTAGATTTATTTACCAAGTATACCAAGTTGTATCAACATAATATTGCGTTTGTTAATATGGATGCAGAACTAACCTATGGTGAATTAGCACAACAAGCAACAGACTTTGCTGCTTATTTGCAACAAGATCTGGGTTTGATGAAAGGCGATAAATTTGCCATTATGATCCCGAATTTATTGCAATATCCTATCGCTTTGTTTGGTGCTTTAATGGCAGGGTTAACCGTGGTGAATGTTAACCCATTATATACAGCTCGTGAACTGCAACATCAGTTAAAAGATTCTGGTACTAAGGCTATTCTTATATTAGAAAATTTTGCCAACGTACTTGAGAAAATTGTTACAAAAACTGATGTTCAACATGTTATTTTAACTGGCGTGGGTGACCGTCTAGGTACGATTAAAGGTGCATTGGTTAATGGCGTTCTGAAATACGTAAAAAAACAAGTACCCGCCCATTCTTTATCAAACACTGTTAAGTTTAATGCGGCTTTGAATAAAGGAGCTAAATTAACATTTAAGCCCATTGAAGTAACAGGGCAAGATCTTGCTTTCCTACAATACACTGGTGGAACAACAGGACCATCAAAAGGTGCTATGTTAACGCATCGTAATATGGTTGCTAATGTAGAACAATCTAATGCTGTAACTAAAAATGTTTATGAAGTTGGTAAAGAAATTATGGTAACGGCATTACCGCTCTACCATGTATATGCATTAACGTCTAACTGCTTATGTTTCATCCCTTTTGGTGGAATTAACTTATTAATCACTAACCCAAGAGATATGCCTGGGTTTGTTAAAGAATTAGCGAAGTATCCTTTTACAGGGATAACGGGTGTAAATACATTGTTTAATGCTCTACTTCATACGCCGGGCTTTGAGCAACTCGATTTTAGTTCACTAAAGTTGGGTTTTGGTGGTGGAATGGCTGTACAACGACCTGTGGCAGACCTGTGGGAGAAAGTAACAGGTACACGCTTATTGGAAGGGTACGGTTTAACCGAATGTGCACCGTTAGTTACCATGAGTCCTTATAACCAAGAATGCTTCAATGGTTCTATTGGTATTCCTGTGTCTTCAACAGATATTCGCTTAATAGGTGATGATGGAGAAGAAGTGGTCTTAGGACAACCTGGGGAAATGTGGGTTAAAGGTCCTCAAGTGATGAAAGGGTATTATAATAGACAGGATGCAACTGATGAGGTATTAAGAAATGGTTGGCTGGCCACGGGTGATATTGCCACGATGGATGAGAATGGCTTTTTTAGAATTGTTGATCGCAAAAAAGATATGATCAATGTTTCAGGGTTTAATGTTTTCCCAAATGAAATTGAAGAAGTTATTGTAATGCATGAGGGGGTGCTTGAAGCGGCAGCTATTGGTGTTTCAAATGAAGCAACTGGTGAGGCAGTGAAAGTATTTATTGTACGTAAAAACCCTAATTTGACTGAACAAGATATTTTTGACCACTGTAATGAAATGCTAACAAACTATAAGCGTCCTAAAATTGTTGAATTTTTAGATGAATTGCCAAAAACCAATGTGGGTAAAGTGTTACGTAAAGAATTACGTTCTAACAATAAAATTTAATGGTATGTTGTTAATAAAGTAAAATTAAATTTTGCATTATATTAGCAAAAAAACTGGAGTGAAATTACTAAAAAAACTTAAAAATATAAGACTTACTATGCCTAGGTGTTTTAATGAGATAGCTTTGCTATTAGTAAAGCTAACGGGCGGCTATGTTTTTTTTAGTCGCTCATTGATACATTCATAAGAACCCATTTCAAATTCACGACAAACCCATGGTCTATTTTCGTATATTGAACATCTTAAGGTATTGCGATCTAAAGCTGAGCACCAGCCATCACTTGAGCGTAACATTGACTCATTACCATACTCATCAATGTTAATATAATGTGTAGGCACGCCAGTATCTGAAATTATTCTCGCTTCTAAACGACAACAACATGCTTGGCAAGTTGAGCAGGTAATTTCGACAGTGGGTATGATCATACATAAAAACAGTAAATTCAATTGACGCTAGCTTACCTTAGCCCAGCGTTTTTTACGAGATAATAGTAATACCAATTTGATTAAATTTCTTCCCAACTCATAGCTTCATTAGCGAGCTTAGAACAAGGAAAATTGATTAAACATAGTTTATTCTATATTTCTTCAATTTTGTGATGTTATCAGTTTGCTAATGAGCTCCCAAAGGGCGAGTTTAAAAGGCTTATATGCGGCGTTATTGATTTTGACAAGGGAATGACCATTCTCTTCAATCAATGCCTTGCCTCTAAGCCTTTTAATTCTCGCTGAGTGGGCAAGAACTTAATCAACTTGGTATCACCCAACAGGCATGATAACTTTTTTAATGTTGGCTTGCGCTGGTGTTATTTTTTTTAATAAATCGACCTGCTGCCTCACTTAATAATGGCTTACTAAAATAATATCCTTGTATTTCATTACAATGATATTGAGTTAGTATGTCATATTGTTGAGCGGTTTCTACGCCTTCAGCAATAACCGTTAAATTCAGCGAATGTGCTATGCCAATAATTGCTTGAACAATAGCTAAGTCGTCCAAATCATTTGGTAGCCCATCAACAAAAGACTTATCAATTTTTAGTTTATTCAGTGGAAAACGCTTCAAATAGGATAATGACGAATAGCCGGTGCCAAAATCATCTATAAATAATTGTACGCCCAATCCCTTGATTTGATGAAGTGTTTCAATGGTTTCTTCAATATTTATCATCATCATACTTTCAGTGATTTCAAACCCTATTTTTGACGCGGGTACACCTGAACTATTGATAGCAGTTTCAATAGTGTAGAGTAAATCCTTTTGAAAAAATTGCCTTGCTGAAAGATTAATAGACATCGTTAGTTGCTCAGCGCCTTCAGAGCGCCAGTGTGCCAACTGTTGACAAGCTTCGTTAATAATCCACTGGCCTATTGGTACTATTAAACCTGTTACTTCGGCCACGGGAATGAAGGTGTCGGGTGGAATTAAACCTTTTGTGGGGTGCTGCCACCGTAATAAAGCTTCAACACCAATAATTTGGTTAGTTTTAACGTCAAATTGTGGCTGATAATGCAATACAAATTGATCATTTGTGAGAGCATCGCGTAGGTCTCTTTCCAAAACTACACGTTCATGAGCATCAATTTGCATTTGCTCAGTATAAAAATGACAACTAGCGCGACCGCTATTTTTTGCACTATACATGGCATTGTCTGCACAGCTGAGTAAACTTGAAGCATCTTTAGCATTATCAGGGTAAATACCTACCCCAATACTTGCGCTTATTGTTACTTCGCAGCTTAATAAAGCAAAAGGTGAGAGTAGTGAATCAAGAATTTTATTAGCAACCTCAGAAACTTCTTCGATAGTTTCAATACAAGGAATCAGCACTGTAAATTCATCACCGCCAAAACGAGAAATAATATCGTTAGAACCAATAATTTCTTTAAACCTTAAAGCTACTTGTTGTAATAGCTCGTCACCTACTGGGTGGCCTGAGGTATCATTAATTAGTTTAAAGTGGTCTAAATCAATGAACATTACTGCTAGACGGTAGGTTGAATGTGCTGCGGTAATAATGGCATCATTAAGCTGTTTATGAAACGCAGCTCTATTGGGTAATTGCGTGATTAAGTCATTATGTGCTAATTGAAAAATATGTTCCTCGGCCTTTTTCTTCTCAGTTATATCACTAAAAATACTCATGTATCGTTGTATATTGCCAGTGCTATCTTTTACGGCTTTTATAATTTGCCAAGAAACAAAGTTTTCTCCATTCTTACGTTTGTTGGTTATTTCACCTTGCCAAAATCCTTTTTCAATAATAGAAACCCAAATGTTTTTATAAAAATCATTAGAATGAATACCTGATTTTATGATTGAAGGTTGACAGCCCTTCACTTCACTTAATGAATAGCCTGTGATTTTTGTAAATTCGGGATTAACACGAATAATGTTAGTGTTAGCATCACAAATTATAATTGCTTCAAGACTTTCATTAAAAACACTTGCCGCTAGCTCAAGCTCTTCTGTAATTTTTCGTCTTTGTACCTCTAAAGCAACTTTATTAGCAAATAAACCCAAAATTGACTTTAATGAATTTTCAATCAACAAAGGCTTAGTGTCCATGATGGCAATAATGCCAATAATATCTCCTGTAGAGGTTTTTAAAGGAGAACCAAAAAAACTCTCTACGCCTAGAGATGCCAGCAATTTGTCATTAGGGTAAAGCTTAGTAGCATGCTCAGGTATAATTTCGACAGTATTATTTAAAATGTCTCTACAAGGGCTTTCTAAATGTGTGTAGGTAAAATTTTTGCCAGCAGTACCTTTATTCCAAAAGGCTAATGTGTGGCTTGCCGTTTTTTTGTCATCAGTAAATAGCCCTATGAAGGCATACTTCGCATTATAAGTTGTTGTTAAAGCTTGTGCGCAGCGACTGTAAAAATCTAAATTTGCAGAATTATCAATATTATACAGTAATGCTTTTAATGAATCGGTCACTTGCCTTTGTTGTTGCATTTCTTTTGCAAGTAGCTCATTAGAAACATTCAAAGCTTGAGTACGAGATTTAACGGTAGCTTCTAAATTTCTTCTACTCAAACGTACAAGTCGATAAGCTTGTTGTCGTTCTGCCTGGCTAGCTGTTAAAAGTAGTGTTGTGAACATCACTGCACCCATATAAATTTGTAAGGTGAACAGTGACTCGCTCCCATTAATTAGAGCAAAGGAACCAAAGGTATTTTCTGTACCAAGAACAGCGGCAGTTGAAATAATGATAACAACTAACGTTGCGCCATGATGATGAAACCGTAAAATGGACCATGCAAGAATGGGTAACAAGACAAAAATCATTAGCTCATTAGAAATATAAAATTGACTCCATTGACTAAAAAAAAGGCTAAGTACGCAAAGAATGGTAAATAACAAAAGTAATGCTTCAAGTAACCGTTTTTTTGTAAAATCTTCACTGGGTACAGAAAGCCAAGTTAATAAAAATGGGGTGAGGATCAATCCACCCACTAAATCACGAAGCCACCAAGTTTTCCACACCAATAAAAGGTTATTTTGTTGAATTAGGTCAGCAAAAAATAAGCTACCGACACCAATAGATGCACTGATCATGGTAGAGCCGAAAAGTGCAATGATAAAAACTGCTGTATGAATGGTCTTGAAAAATGGTCTAGCGCTGGCAAAACGTAAAATAAAGTAACTTGCAGTAACCACTTCTAAAGTATTACCTACCGCGATACTTAAGCTTAATGGTACTGATAATGAATCATATAGACAGGTCAATAGGGCACCGATAAAAATACCTGGCCATAGACGTAAACCACCCCAAAGTATTGCCGCTAACGATAAACCTGTTGGTGGCCATGCAGAATTAACATTACTAGGTTCAAAAGCAAGTAATAGCCCCAATTTAGCAGAAATGATATAAACGAGAGCAAGTAATATTATTTGTGTTATATGCCTAGAAAAAGATAAGTTCATTTCTGATAAATACCGCTATAAAAATATATCTAGTGTTTTATCAGCTTACAAAAAAAGAGTTTGAAAATCAAACAATTAAATAAAGTAAAATAAGTTAAGAGGTTGATCTATAGCAATAATATGGTGATCATAATGTGGTTGACCACCATAAACACTGGCGTGGAAGAGATTATTTAACAAACATTTTTTATCTGATAAGTTTTATAAAATATTTGAATCATCAATTTCATTCAGGTTATCAAATTTAGGCACTCTTTTTTCTGCTTTAGCACTAAAAGTTTCCATCATGTCTGTTTGCGGTTGAAACATACCACTTTGCCAAACAGCCATGTAATCCAAGCTATCACTTATTGAGTGATC
Organism: Colwellia sp. E150_009; assembly: GCF_053543955.1. Lineage (NCBI taxonomy): Bacteria > Pseudomonadati > Pseudomonadota > Gammaproteobacteria > Alteromonadales > Colwelliaceae > Colwellia > Colwellia sp. E150_009. The sequence continues at coordinate 107,378 of NZ_JBHFOM010000004.1, read as the reverse complement.
GCGCGCGTAGTTGATCATTTCTTTACAGCCTAAAACGGCTAATGGTGAACGAGAAGCAATTTCTGCGGCAATATCCATTACAGCAGCTATCATGCTTTCTTGATCTGGGTACACGTTATTGACTAGCCCTACAGATTCTGCCTCTGTAGCAAGCATTCGGCGCCCAGTATAGGCTAACTCTTTAACTATGCCTGTTGAGATTAATTTAGGTAATCGTTGCAGTGTACCTAAATCAGCTGTCATCCCCAATTTGGTTTCTTCAATACTAAAAAAGGCGTTTTCAGTACAGTAACGGCAGTCGGCAGCACTTATCATATCTACTGCACCACCAATGCAACCACCTTGAATAGCCATTAATACTGGCATACGGGCTTTTTCAAGGGCATTAAAGCAGGCTTGTAGTTTTAAAACAATGTGACGGAGCTGTTCATGCTTCCGCCCAAGCTCTAAGCTTTTGTCTTTTTCACTTTGAGTGAATACAGCTAAGTCCATGCCAGCACAAAAGTGTTTCCCTGTGGACGATAAAACAATTACACGGGCGGCAGCACTATTACTCAACTCATTAATAACGTTTGGTAATTCGTGCCAAAAATCGATATTCATGGTGTTAAAAGCATCAGGACGATTCAATACGATGTGCGCTATATTGTTCTCTATGGTTACTGTCATGCTTTTGTGAGTAGTATTGTTGAGCATCTTAATATTACCTATATAGCGAAGTTCATTTTAGAATCAAGTACTATGGCTGCATCTAAGGCAGTTAATATTGCTTCTCGCTCTTTTAACTTGGTTGCATGGTGTGCAGTCATATTTAATGTTAATAGTTGCTTAGCTGTTGCTATTGCGGTTGTCATTAATTGCTCATGTGTGACTACCGTGTCAACAAAACCAGCTAATATTGCCGTTTCTGGATCGAATAATTCAGCATTGATTACTGAGCGGGTTAAATAGTTAATAGGCACTCTATTTCGTGCTAATTCGATACCTGCTTGGTGCATGGTCATGCCAATAGCTACTTCATTTAGTCCTATTTTAAATGGCCCCTTGCTGGCAATGCGTATGTCGCAGCTTAATAGCAAAAATGCCCCTTTAGCAATAGCGTGGCCTGAGCAAGCACCAATGATAGGAAAAGGGAATGATAACATGCGACGAGCCAAGGTTGAGCCAGCGGTCACTAAGCCAACGGCAGCGGCTGAACTTTCTTTCATGGTGACTAAATCGTAGCCGCCTGAGAAGATGCCTTCTCGACCTGTAAAAATTACCACAGCTTCAGCGGCTTGTGCTTGATCTAATGCATCGTTTATTTCTGAAATTACCTGATGAGAAATCGCATTTACCTTACCATTCTTTAAGGTGATAACTGCCACTCTGTCATTGATCTCTAAATTGATTGATTCCATTATTTTTCCTAAGATTTTATTTTTATATAATCAGTTAGCTTATTATCTATAACTTACCTTTTTTAAGTAAGTGTATTTGTTGAATAGTGGTCATACAAGTAATGATTACTTTTCATTTAGCCTAGATTACTTAACTAAAAAAAGAAACTGCATTGTCAATGTTCTCACGATCTGTTCTGGTGCTATTGATAGCAGATTTTTCATCAGCGTAACCAAAAGACATGCCAAATAAAATTCCACGGTCTTCAGGCAAGTTCAATGCTTTTTTAACAGGATCTGGAAATTGACCTAGGGCGCCTTGCATACAACTTGAAATGCCGTATTCCATCAAAATTAAAGACAAAGTTTGCGCATAAATACCTAGATCTACTGCGCCCATAATATCGAGATATTTGTCCATGGTGAAAAAGGCAACATGAGGTGCATCAAAAAACTGCCAGTTTCTCACCATTGCTAATTGTCGGGCGTGTTTATCTTCACGGCTTACACCAATAGAGCTGTATAAAGCGTTTGCAGAGCCAAACTGACGGTCTCTGTGAATTCCTGCATATTTAGGTAACCAGTTAAAATCAGGGTTTGGCGATGCACCGCTCATCACCACTTTGAGTAACTCGCTTTTTAATGATTCCTTTGTTTTACCTGACACTACATACGTTTGCCATGGTTGAACATTGCAATTTGAAGGCGCACGCTGTGCTTGCTTGAAAATAGTGTTTAAAAGCGATTGTGATACTTGAGTATTCAAATACGCACGCGTTGAATAACGTTTTTCTAGCATAGCGGTTACAGACATAAAAGCCCCTTTATAAAAATTAATTTTGTGATGATGTGACTCAAAACAGCCAACAATAATTAGGCGAATTAATAATGCTAAAGCTGATAGATTTATAAAACCAATGAATAATAGTAATAATTATCTATTCGCAATACATATAGTAAAGGTGGTTAACAGATTAAGTATTGTTATCGTTTAATAGTAAATGTATTTTAAACAAAGTGCTCAAATTCAAGATCATTCAAGCTTTAAGGTGATTGTAATGACAAAAAAATATAACAATTTTACAGAGTTTTATCCGTTTTACCTCAGTCAGCACGCTAACTCGACGTGCCGTAGGCTTCATGTTTTTGGTTCTTGCTGTATTATTTTATTGGTAATTTATGTTGTTATCTTTGGTGGCGTACATTTATTATGGTTTATTCCTTTAATTGGCTATGGTTTTGCTTGGCTGGGACATTTTAGGTATGAAAAAAATAAACCTGCAACGTTTCAATATCCTATTTATAGTTTAATAGGTGACTGGGTTATGTTTAAAGATATCATTATTGGTAAAATAAAATACTAAATTTAATGGCTTAATTATCAATTGATCAACGTAGAAAAAAGGCAGTATTGAACTACAATTAACGAATTATTTATTTTTACTTATTATAGTTAAGGATATCATATGTATAACACTATTCTTTGTGCAATTGAAAACAGTGATGAAGCAGAACAAGTGCTAGAAAAAGCATTTGAATTGTCAACGTTATGCAACGCTAAACTATTCATTACGCACGTTATACCATACACCTTACTACCTAATGATTATCAAAAAGAGTTAAAAGAAAATGCTTTACCTTCAATAGAATCAAAAGCGTTATCTTTAGGGCTATCTTTAAAAAATGTAATGATAAAGTTTGGTAAACCGCATGAGCAAATTTGTGCCTTGGCAGAAAAGAAAAATGCTGATTTAATTGTGCTTGGCACACACTCTAAAAAAGGGCTGCAAGCATTGATAGGGTCTACAGCCAATGGTGTAGCTAACTATGCCAAGTGTGATGTGTCACTTATTAAAGTATGATTTTAGGCTTTACTTTATCATTAATTTTTTGAACTTTATTGGTAATATACCACTCTATTGATAGTAATTTTACACATCTATTTTTTGGCTTATTATAATGAATAAATTTATCAGTTTACTTTTTCTGGGGATATTACTGGCAGGGTGCAGCAATAAAGACTTATACCAAGCTGGGCAAGGGTATCAAAAAAGTAAATGTATTAATCAAGCACAAACAGCAGAACAACATAATGAATGTCTTAATGAGAAAAGAGAGTCTTATGAAGATTATGAAAAAGAACGTCAAGCGGTTGTGAAAAAGTCGCTGTAAAAAGTAAGTGTGTGATTTCCTCATACATCAAATAAAATACGTTACAGGTTTAGATAAGTGGCTTTGCTTTTTTATTTGAAAACAAAGCCTTAAAACAAAGCCTTTGTGACTTTTTATTATATCGCTATATTTTTAACTCATAAAATAATGTTTGCTAGCCTGTCATTTTTCTCACCATAGCTCTGCCAACCATACGTACCTTAGTTGGCAATGGCATACGTTTTAAGTTGGTTTTTACTGCACCTTCTGTAAAGGCCGTCGCTTTAGAGTAATCAATATTAATATCTAAAATCACCGTTTTGTTTTTTTGGGCAAGTTTTCGAGCCTTAGTTAGCTTTTCTTTGATGTTATCATTGTTTTCCATTCGAATATATTCTGCGCCAGTAGCCATGGCTAAACCTTTTAATTTGGTTTGTGGTAGCACGGTACAGGTTTTACGGTTATAAGGAATTTGTTGTGCTTGGGCAATTTGCGATAATTCACCGTCGTTAAACACACTTACCACTAAACCTAAATTTTGGCTTACCGCCGTTGCTAGTTCTGTTGCTGTCATCATAAAGGCGCCATCGCCAACAATAGCGTGCACCTCTTGTTGTGGTTTAGCCATTTTTACGGCAATAGCTGCAGGGGTAGCATAGCCCATGCAGTTAAAGTCTGTAGGCGAAATAAACCCATACGCCTGATGTATTGGCATCAGTTCAGCGGTTAAAAAAGTGTGGTTTCCATCATCAACAACAATATGTGCATCATCGCTAAGTTGTGATCTTAATTCGTCAAAATACAAAACAGGATTAACTTTCTCTTTAGAATCATGTTGATACCAACTTTCACGATAGTCTTTTTTATCACGGGCAATCTGTGCTTTTGTCTCGGTTGCCTCTTTAGGTGAGCCTAGCGCTGTTAATTCGCTAAGTAATTGTTGGCAAATTTGTTTTGAATCGCCCTCAATGGCAATAGCGGTTTTGAAATTGGTATTAAACACTTGCGGGTTAATATCAATATGTATTAAATTTTCGGGTAGATCTCCTCCAAAACTACCTGTGGCAATTTCGCCAAAGCGCGTTCCAATGGCTAATACACAATCTGCCTTATTAAAGGCTTTTTGTGCGGCAGGAGCCGCGGCAGGGCCAAAGCAAAAACCAGCATGTAAAGGGTGGTTGGCTGGAAAAACACTGATTCCTTGTAAAGTGGTAGATACCGCGCTACCTAGATGTTCACTCATTGCGATAAGTTTATCGCTTGCATGCATTGCGCCCCAACCAGCAAATATAACGGGATTTTTGGCTTGCATTAACAGGCTTGCTGCCTCTTTAATTTGCGTGATAGTGTTTGCTGATAAATCAGGTTGTGCAGGTTTTGTGTAGGTGGGTAAATCATTTATAGTTGCTTTATCAAGTTGTAAATTAACAGGAAGCTCGATAAGAACAGGGCCTGGCTCGCCTGATGTGGCAATATTATAAGCGTTGTAAATTGTTTCAATAACGTCGTTGTGACTATTTATTTTAAAAGCAGCCTTGGTAAAGCCCGCTACTAATTTTAATTGGTTTATTTCATGAAGTTGATAACCAAATTTAGAGTCATTGCGAATGCCACCTGTAATAATTAGCATAGGTATTCCATCAAGATAAGCTTCAGCAATACCACTCGCTGCGTGGGTAACACCCGCTGCGGGCACAATGACAAGCGTACCAATTGAGTTGGTTACTCGGCTAATAGCATCTGCCATAAAGCCACCATGACCTTCATGCATTACTAAGGTAGGTGTAATTTGCTGTGAATTATTTAATTCATCATAAAGTTCAGTATTATGAACGCCAGGAATGCCAAACGTGAACTTTACGTCTATTTGCTCTAGTGCGTATCGTGTTAACCATGCGGCTGTTTTTTTCATTATTTAGTTTCCTTGTGTTTAGATACCTTTATTATTGCTTTGGCTGCTTGTTGGGCTGTTAATATGCAACCAGCTAAAAATGTACCTTCTAATGACTTTTCACCGTTTGAGCCACCGCCGCCAAAGCCTGATGCTTCACCAATAGCATATAAACCATTGATTGGAGTTGAGTCATTGCCAAGTACTTGTGCGTTGAGGTTGGTTTGTATGCCGCCTAAACTTTTACGGCAAATAAGTGCAATTTTAATGGCGATAAGTGGGCCATGCTTTTTATCTTGAATTGGGTGAGGCTTACAGGTTCTTAATTTGTCAGTATTCCATTTTCTTGTGTGTTCTATACGCCTTATTTGATCATCATTCCACTGTGAGGGAGGCCTTGCTAAAATAGCATCATAATCATCAAGGGTTTGCTGTAGAGCTGCTTCACTAATTGAGTTTTCAGGTGTTATCGCGTTCATTTTTTGGGTTAACTCACTTACAGAGTTGGCAACAAGAAAATGATCACTTTCTGTTTGCATTTGTTTTACAAGCCGATGATTGCCTAATATGGTTTCTTTGAGCATGGTAAAGAATTTTTTATCGCGAATCATTGGATTATGTTCAGCTCCAGAAATAGCAAATTCTTTGCTGGCTATTTTCCAATTGAGTACTTGCCAAGCATAACCTTGTCTTTGTTGACTCATACGACGACATAACTCATGGGTGTCAAAGCCTGTAACCATAGGTTCTGGACCCATTCGTTTTCCTTGGCTATCTAACCAAAGTGCTGACTTAGAAGGAATTAAACTTAATCCTTGTTGTTCAAATGTTGCTTTCGGGTTTGGAATACCAGCCGCATAATTCCACATTTTATCTAGGTGAGTAACATTTCCACCTATAGTAGAAACCTCATCATGCATAGCGCCATCACAACTGGGATGAGTACCGTTGAGTAAATTATCAGGAGCAGGGGAGAAATGTTTTGGCCAATTTGCTTTAACTTTAGCTAAGTTTCCAGTATAGCCACCTGTGGCAATAATGGTGTTGCTGGCAAAATATTGATTGTTGTTGCTATCTTGGCAGCCAATAATACCCTGCTTAGAACTAAGCAACTTGCTGACTTTGCAGTTAAAATTAAAATGAATATTTTTACCCTTAAATGGGGCAATTGCCTTGAGTATTTTATTGACTAACTCTAGCGATGTTCCCCATATAATATGATAGCGTGGCACTGAATTACCCTCGCCATATGAACCACGCTCTACCCAGTTAACTGCAGGTAAAAATTTTACCCCCAGCTTTTTTACATAGAGATATATATCTTGGTAGCTTCGTTCAACATACAGTTTTGCCCATTGCTTTGGAAAAACATCATCGGCTGAAAAATTAGCAAAGCTATACCAGTCTTTTAATGCTATTTCAGCATTATCTGTAATACCATTACGTTTTTGTTCTGGTGTACCAATAAGCGCCATACCACCAAAAGCACTGCGAGCTAAGCCGCCAATTTTATCTTTATCTTGTGAATCAAGTAGCAATACTTGTTTATTTTGTTTAGCTAATTCGAACGCAGATGTTAATCCAGCTATTCCTGCCCCAATGATTATGGCATCGTAAGATGTTTGAGGTTTTTTATTCTTAGCGCTCTTGTTACCTGATAGAGACATATCACTTGCATCATTTTGGTTGGCATAGCATTATCATAGTACGTGACATATATAGCGCTATAGTAAAAATGACCCAATGCTCATTTACGTAGCGATTATTTACCTTGAATTGATAAGAAGAAGTGGCTTTTGTGCAACTAGAACAATTAAATCAATTTATTGCGACGCTTTATTTAGCAACCAGTAAAATAGAGTTAACTGAATATCGCGACTGGGCTTTAGCTCAACTACAAAATTTAATAGATTTTGACGGTGCTATTTGGAGTAATGGGCATCAACAAACAGTGCGTTTTCATAATCATACGTTAGTTAATGTGCCTGAATCGTTAACTCAGTCATTACTTGAATATTTATCGATAAATCCCATAATAAATAAGCTGTTTGAGCATATGGGATCGCCAATTGACATGCGTGATTTAATCACAGATGAAGACTTTTATCGCTCTGAAATTTATCTTAAATGTTTTAAACCCCACAAAATTGAAAGAATTTTATCTTCTATTCACCTTGATGAGCGTACAGGCTTATTTACCTTGTTAACTCTCTATCGCTTTGAACGAGATAAACCTTTTACTATGCAAGATAAGCAATTGCAAAAGCAAGCCTTATATCATTTACTTACGGCGGCTAAACATGCTCTTTTTCTTCAACTAGAGCATTCGAGTGACAGTCAAAATACAGCGTATAAGGTCACAACATATAAAAATAGTTATAAAGCAATTTGTGATAATCAAGGTTATTTTCATCAAGTACAAACAAGTTTTATTGATTTATTGGAACGTTGTTATGGCAATAAAGGTGGGTCTTCAATGAGTATGCTCAAATTGCCTTTTACATTAGATCTCACTAAAACTGAGTATGAAATTGATGGTTTGCAAGTTAAGCTTAAGTCACTGAAAGATTTGTTTCTTGTTGAAATTTGGCCTCAAGGCCCCTTAGATAGTTTGTCACAACGAGAGCGAGAAATTGTACAAACACTGGCCAAAGGCTTAACTTTCAAAGAGGCAGCTAGGGAGTTAGGTTTATCGCCATCCACTGTGTCAAATCATCTTTATCGAGTGTATCAAAAGCTAAATATTGGCAGTAAAAGTGAGTTGTTGCAGTTATTGGTATAAATTAACCTGAAATTGGCTGAATGAATGCTTTTTTAGCTGGTGTTTATCAAGCTTCATCGTTAAATGTATTTGACGTTAAATTAGATGCACGTGTCTTTACGCGAAAGGAACGGACAATAGCAGAGAAAACGTAACGCCCATTTAGCTATTTTAACTTTTGGCCAAGTAATGAGCGTTAAGAGTTTAACTTTTAACGATAAAACGCTTCAACAGTGCCTTTTACAGTCATTAATAATGGCTGACCACGGCGATCTAATGCTTTGCTTGATGCTATTTTAACCCAACCTTCACTAATACAATACTCATCAACATCGAAACGTTCTTTGCCGTTGAGTCGAATACCTATTTCGTGTTCAAAAATTTCTGCAACATGGTGTGGACTACGGGGATTACCCGAAAGGCGATCGGGTAACTCTGGTAGAGATTTAGTATCGTTCATGTTTGTAACCTACTGTAAATAAAAACTGCGCTATTGTAGATAATCTAAAGCTACCCCTCAATAGTTTGCGTAATAAATGTTTGCCAGGATCTCTTATTTATATTTTGTCGTAAGCACCTCTATGGAGAGTGGGCGATCAAAATAATATCCTTGAATTTTATCACACTTGAGGTGAATGAGGCGTTCATATTGTTCTTTAGTTTCAACACCTTCAGCAACAACAGTCATTTGATAAAGTTGGCCGATTGCGATAATTGTTTTAACTAAAGATTCACTTTGGTTATTAGTTAGCAGCTGATCAATAAACGACTTATCTATTTTGATTTCATTAATGGGTAGATTGTTTAAATAGAACAAAGAAGAATATCCTGTACCAAAATCATCAAGCGACAATTTAAAGCCTGCATTTTTAAGTTGTTGAATAACAGGTTGTACTTTTTTTACATTAGCAATTAATACATTTTCTGTAATTTCTAATGTAATTAATCGATTATCAAAACCTATGTCTTTAGTTGTTTGAAGAAGTTGTTCGACAAACTGAGGCTCAACCAATTGCTTAGGAGAAATGTTAATAGATAACCTAATTATGGTAGCATTTTGTTGATTAAATTTTAAAATATCCAACATAGACTGTTTTATTACGAAGTGGCCAATTTCATTTATCATACCTATATCTTCTGCTACATGAATAAATTCGTCTGGTGATATAGGCCCTAATAATTTATTATTCCATCGAGACAAAGCTTCAACACTCACAAGTTTGCCAGTTTTTACGTTAATTTGTGGTTGATACAGAATAGTTAATTCATTATTGATTAATGCTGCTCGTAACTGTGTGTCAAGAATAAAATCCCGCTTAACTTGCTTGTTAATCTTGTCATTAAAAAATAAAAAGTGTCCTTTTTGTTGCAATTTTGACTTATAAAGAACGATATCAGCTTTACTGATTAGATCTTCTGCTTTATCCCCATCATTTGGATACATGGCGACACCGATACTGCAGCTAGAAGATATTAATTTCCCGTCAATAATGAAATCAGTATTGAAAATTTCACGAATACACTCAACCTTGTGTTCAGCGTCGGATAAGTTATCTAATTCAGGAAAGCAAAAAATAAATTCATCACCGCCAAAACGAGCAACACTTTCACCAGCACTTAGCAGTAGTTTAAACTTTCCTCCCAACACTTTAAGCAAACTGTCGCCGATAGAGTGGCCATAAAGATCATTAATTTTCTTAAAATCATCAAGATCAACAAACACCACAGCAAGACTTTTGTCTTTTTGTTTTGATAATGCCATTCCTTGAGTTATACGATCATCTAACAAGGCTCTGTTGGGTAGTTGAGTTAAAGAATCATGTAATGCTTGGTATTGTAATTGTTCTTTTATTTTATTTAACTCAGTGAAGTCTTTATTTATTTTGCTTTCAAATAATGAAAACCGACGCGCTAAATAATTAGATAACATTATAGAAAGTGTGATAAAAAATAGCGTGAGGAACAGGCTAAGAAATAATATTTTTAGAAATTCACTTTTATTTTGTTCGCTAATATATGCTTCTCTTTTTGCTAAATAACTTTCTATTTCACTAATATAAGTACCAGTACCAATAGCCCACTCCCAATCAGGTAAGCCTTTTATAAAGCTAATTTTTTCTGCTGACTTACCTGTACTTGGCATAATATAGCTAACATAGTTAAGAAAGCCTTCACCCTGTTTAGCAACCTTTATTATATCTTCAATGTTTGAAATACCTTGTGCATTACGTACGTTCATTCTGTTGGTGCCAACAAATTTTTTATTATAGTTAGATAAAATGTTTCCCTGATAATCCAAGACAAAAATATATCCATTGTTACCATAACGAATGCTGTCAATTCGCTTTAATAAACGAGTTTTTATATCATTTTCGACATCAATGACATATTCACCTGTGCCAATAAACCAATCGTAGGGCGCAAAATATTTGCCAAAACCAATTTTTTCAAATTCTTGTCCTTTGTTTTGAGGTTTTACAAACCACCAGTGATAAAATGCTTCGCCTGCTTGTTTGACTATTTTTCCCATATCTCGAACGATGTAATTTCCACGTGTATCTTGTAAATCTCCTTTATAATGTCCCTCCATTGCAGGCAATACAGGGTGCATTACATTAAGGCCCGTTGTTTTGTATATGAAAAAATATCCTCTACCCTGATTAAAACGAATGCTTCTCAGGGCATCGGTGATTAATTTGGTTACTGCAGCTTCGGATTTATGCTTATTTTGTTGGTATATCGTGGTGGCTATGTTATATGCTTGATATATTTGATTTTTAATGTTTTCTTTTAAGGTGTTTTCGGTGTTGTTAATTTCGTAGTTTATCTGTTGGTGAAGTTGGTTAATTTGTGCTTTTATTGTTTCCTTTTCTGTTTCAATAAAATTTTGCTGTAAGGTTTTGATGTCATGGGAAAGCTTGATCTTATTGTCATTAATCACGATAAAATTTACCCAAATAGCAAAAGCCACTACAATGATAGGAGGTATGACTTTAATCAACCTGAGTAGCGTCAGATCTTGGGCTTTACGCATTTGAATATGTTCCTAAGTGAGTAACTAATAATACCAATTTAATTAAATTTCTTCCCAACTCAGAGCTTCATTAACCAACTTGGTATAACCATGTCTAAAGGTACAAAAATTAGTATTATCAATCTATTTCGTCAATAATACTTTAGTCAGCATACTAATTAAATACGGTTATTACAGAATTATTAATTAATGAGAGGTAGTGTGATCTGGGTTAAACTTAGTTTATTACAAGTCGCCATAGGATAAACCAAGGCTTTGGTGATTTTTCCTTGTTGATATTTGACCAAAGGTTGGTTGATAAAGCTGTTACATTTAGTTATTTTGAATGATGATAAACTTTGTTGAGGTAAGAAAGAGAAATCTTTAGCTAAATTGGCTATTAATCCCGTAAATTTCGCACTTTAGTCTTGTTGTTTTTGTCAGAAAAAGCTTGAGTAAAGCTTTTTTCATGACTTGCGGCAATAATGCAAATTCTATGTTCAGCAGCTCGAGATAATAAACTATGTTCAACCTCATTTGGATTTTGAATATCAAAAGGAACCAGTAATAAGTGAATACCTTTTAAGGCTACTAGGCTGACTAATTCAGGTATATTCGCATCGTCAGCCGTTAACATTGCTACTTTAATACAGCCTTGCTCTAAAGGAAGTTCAATAATATTGATATTGTTACCTAGCGTTGTCCATTGATACCTTTGGCAAAAATGCAATTGTGGCTGTAAGGCTATAACTCCACGTTCACTGATTAATACCGATTGGTGTATTCTATTAATAATTAAGCTTGTACAGACGTATTGAAAAGGTCTTAGTACTGCGCTTACCTTTGTAATCATTAATTTGCTTAGTGTTTCTATTTTAATTCGCTGTGTCGCATCAAGAGTGCTTGTTTTGTCAGCAACAAAAAAGAGTTCAGGTAATTGAATAATATCACTTAGGTTGTTATCAATGTAATGGCAGACATCTTCAATTGCCTGCTCGTTAGGTTTGTAAGTAGCAAATATTGCTGCATTGGTAGTTTTTGGCGTATCTTGAGCAATAAAATCACTACTGTCAGCTTTGTTTTGGTTAGTTTGTTTTATTTCTGCTGTAAGTGCTTGATAAAGTTCAGGTCGACGCTGCTTAGCGAGCAGTGTGCCATCTGGACGGCGCTTGTTGTTAAAGCCTATTTCTGAGTTATTGCTATCTAAAGCGATATCGATAAACGCAATACCTTCTTTATTATGGTTTATCTTTACTAATACCTTACCTTCTTGAGATAAAATTTGGCTTTTACCCATTTTATTTGCACTTGCGATGAACAAGTTGTTTTCACACGCTCTAGCTGCATTATGTAAATTGCATTGGTCTAAAGTTGAAGTACACATTGAATGACATAGTAATTGTGCCCCCTGTAATGCAAGGTGTCTAGGTAAGGCAAAAGTCATGCTATCGTAACCTGATAAGAAGCCCAGTGCTCCTATAGAGGTTTTTACCACCTCGGCTGCCTTATTTGCGCTAATAAAATACGTGCTTTCATGCTCTGTTAATGTTTGTTTGTCAGCTTGATGAATAAGTTTTCCAAGAGGGCAAAATAAACAGGACGTTACACTTATCGCTGGCTTTATCGTATGTTCTTGCGAAATAGTGGAAAATTCATTTAAAAGCTCACGTTTTAAGGTGACATTAATGACAATATAACAGTGATGTTTTTTGGCTAGCTTGGCGATACTTTGTAAAAAAAAATCATTAATTGAGAGCGCTTCATTCCAGGCTTGATAGTGGTCAACGTAGCCATTTTGATTATTCTCAAGAAATTCATCTCCAGGGTAAGCATTATGAAATAGCGTATTACAATATTCGGGAAGAACAATGATTGACGGTTTACATACTGCGGCTTCATTTATTACACGAATACAGCTTGCGAGATTTTCTTGAACATTTGAGGTGGTAACAAACTGAGTAATGGCTACGCGCATGAAATCTATTTTCCAAGTAATTTATAATAATTTGAATTTAACAAGGTAAAAGCAATAAGCTTTGTCGAATAAGCGCTTTAATTAATGGTATTATGTAGCCGTACTACGTAATGTTTTTAGAACAAGCGATTGATGAAATTATTTTAGTGTATTTTGATTGTGTTGCGTAGCCTTATTTATAAAGTGATTAACCCACTATTTTATTAAAATTATTACTGAACCTATAATTAAGCTGAATGAAGTTATGATAAATATTACAAATTTTGAGCACCCCAAGTTAGTTGTCAAAAGCTGGCAAGTACTTAAAAATGAAAGCTGGTGTATTTTGGGGCGCAATGGCTCTGGCAAACAATACTTAGATCAACTTCTAACAGGGGAACTACTCCCTGAATCAGTAGGTACATTTAGCATTCCTAATTTAAATAAAGTTGGTATGGTTTCTTTTGAAAGCCAACAAGAGATTTATGAGCACGAGCTTAAAATAGACGCAACAAATGATACGAATGCCAATGATATTGGCACCCCGGCTAAAGATTTTTTGCCCCAAGATAAATTAAATGATCCGCTCATTAATGAATTTGGTTTAAGTCATCGTCTCGAAAGCGGTTACAAGCAGTTAAGCACGGGTGAGGGAAGAAAGCTGTTAATTCTACAAGCAATTTTTAATGGTGTTGAACTGCTTGTTTGCGATAATCCTTTTGATAGTCTTGATGAAGCGTCATGCATTGCGCTGTCACATGCACTTGAACGTTTATCTAAGACAGGTATCAATGTATTGCTCATGTTAAGTAATCGTCAAGATATTCCCACATGGTGCAGTAATATTGCTTTTATTGAACGAGGACAGCTTAACGTTATAGGAAAACTTGAAAGTGATGAAACTAAACGTCAGCTTGACGCATTGTTAACACCTGCACCAGATGATGTGAGTTGGCCTACCAACATACAGCAGTTATGTGACTATCAGTACCCTTATTTAGTTAAATTGAACAAAGGCAAAGTACATTACAATGGTGTTAATGTTTTTGAAAATTTAGATGTAGCTATTAAACCCTTGCAACATACCTTGATCACAGGCGCTAATGGTAGCGGTAAATCAACCTTGATGCAGTTAATTACTGGCGATTGCACTCAATGTTATAGTAATGATATTCACGTGCTGGGCTTTAAAAGAGGATCGGGTGAAAGTATTTGGGATTTGAAAAAGCACATGGGTATTGTTAGCGCGGAATTACACCGACAATACCGAGTCAATGGTGATTTGTTAACCGTAGTGCTTTCTGGCTTTTATGATTCTATTGGCCTTTACCAGCAACCTGAACATTATCATATAGAAATTGCCCAACAGTGGTTGGCCAAAATTGGATTGTTAGCGCAACAACACAGTTCATTTCGTAGTTTAAGCTATGGCGAACAACGTTTAGCGTTAATTGCTAGGGCGTTAATAAAGTCACCTTATCTACTGATTTTAGATGAACCGACTCAAGGTTTAGATGAGCTTAACCGACATAGATTACTTAACTTTTTAGAACATTTGGCTGAACAAAAACATAGTACCATGTTGCTAGTGAGTCATCGAAAAGATGAGTTTTTGCCAATATTTGAGCAGCATATAAAGTTGTAATTATTTGATAAGAGTAAATTTATTCTATTTTCATAGGCTCTGACAAAATGATAGATTCGGGTGATATTTTGGCTTTATACACAAGCACTTCAACTCCTGAACCTATGGCTTCTTTTAACAAATCAGCATATTTTTCATCAATATGCTTGGCTACTTTAAAATGGTGAATACCCGTATGTAAAACGGCGAAGAGTAGTACGGCTCGGTCACCATTTTTAACTATACTCGTTAACTCACGCAAATGCTTTTGTCCGCGAGTTGTGACAGCATCAGGAAAATAACCTTGGTTGCCTTCAAGCAAGGTGACACTTTTCACTTCGACATAGGTCAGGGCCTTGTTTTTATTACCTGCGTTATTGCACCGTAATAAAAAATCGATACGGCTATTTTCGTCACCATACTTCACCTCTCTTTGTAGTTCATCGAAGCCTTGTAACTCAGTTATAGTACCATTTAAAAGGGCTTCTTCGGTAAGTTGGTTGGCTCGTAGGGTATTAACACAAATTAAATGATTTTGTTTAGTTTGAGTTAGCTCCCAACTATAAGGGTATTTGCGCTTAGGATTACTGGATGTGCTATACCACACCGTATCTGCTGGCTCAGCACAACCCGTCATGGCACCCGTATTGGCTACATGTATTGTTGTGATATCGTCATTATTTAAAGCTATGTCAGCAAGAAAACGCTTATAGCGTTTAATTAATATGGCAGGTTTTAGCGTGAGTTTCACGTAAGCTATACTCTGTAGTAAAAGTATATAGCTTACGACAAAAAGTATATTAACCAAATAAAATTATTGAAATAAGGCTATCCCAATTCATAAGGTGAATATATTGATTAAGTTAATTGATAAAACTATCTAGCCAATTTTGTGCGTGATCAGGATTACTAAAAAAATTAAACTTAATTGCGCAGCTTTGATAAATGCGTTGAAGTTGCATTTGTAAAATATCCACATACGGACTATTGCTAATAACTGTCGCGATAGCAATCATGCCATTATCTGCACGATACTGAGTTGTTTCAATTAGTTTTTGTTCCGCTTCAGGTGTAAAAACACTGTGTCCCTGAAAAGAGACTAATGATGCCCAA
This sequence comes from Colwellia sp. E150_009, assembly GCF_053543955.1. NCBI lineage: Bacteria > Pseudomonadati > Pseudomonadota > Gammaproteobacteria > Alteromonadales > Colwelliaceae > Colwellia > Colwellia sp. E150_009. Next base: position 91,492 of record NZ_JBHFOM010000004.1, on the reverse strand, counting down.
CGGTTACCTATCATATTTTTTGTTATAAGTTTTATATCTTGATAATATTGTTCAGTGGTTACCTCATTAAAGGGACCTCTAGCATTTATCAATAAAATATTATTTTGCTGTTCAATGGTATAACTTCCTTGTGCTGAATGTTGCATTAGTTGTAACTCCTTAAACAAATTTTATCGGGTACTATTGATAGCAATTTTCTATCGGTTTGCCAAGTAAGCATATTTTGGTTATTTTGCAAGTTTTTATAACCTATACTTTTCATAGTGTTATTTTCATTGGGCAAGATAGTTTATATCGTTTATGCGTTATTCGTGGTGAAATACATAGATATATGCATTAATAAGTTTATTTTTATCATGTGAACCCTTAGGTTTGTTAGGTAAAGATTGTTATTATAAAATATAAGCTTATTAATCTTACTGTTATGACTATCTCATTATCATTGCCAATAGAGGCGATTAAAACACAATTTTGCCAAGCACTGTTTGAGTACAATACACTAATCTTATCTGCGCCACCTGGGGCAGGAAAATCAACATGTTTACCACTTTGGCTGCTTGAACATAAAGCATTGTTAACAAAAAAAATCTATTTATTACAACCTCGACGCTTAGCCGTAAAAAATATTGCATCTTACTTAGCCAGCCAACTGAATGAGGCAGTGGGAGAAACGGTCGGTTATCGCTTACGGAACGATACCAAAGTAAGTAAAAATACACGATTAGAAGTGATTACAGAAGGGATTTTGACACAAATCATTCAACAAGATGCTGAACTGGAACAGTGTGCTTTAATCGTGTTAGATGAATTTCATGAGCGTAGTTTACAGGGTGATTTAGCCTTTGCTTTAAGCCGTGATATTCAACAAGGGCTGCGAGAAGATTTAAAAATACTATTGATGTCGGCCACATTAGATATAGATAACCTAGCTAATGCTTTACCTGATGCAAAATTACTGAAAAGTGAAGGCAGAAGTTATCCCGTTGATATTGCCTATCATGCGCCACAAAATAATCATCGCTGGCGAGAACACGCATTAAATATTATTAAAAATCAAGTGATAAGCCACCAAGGGTCTATATTAGTTTTTTTACCAGGTGTTGCCGATATTCGCTTTTTAGATCGTGCATTAACAGAGGCATTGTCGAACGCTATTGAAAATAATTTGTTGCTGTGTTCTTTGTTTGGTGATTTAACATTGAAGCAGCAGCAACAGGCGATTGAACCTTGTAAAAAAGGTGTCAGAAAACTGGTGTTAGCAACCAATATTGCCGAAACCTCGTTAACCATTGAAGGGGTAAATTTGGTGATCGATTGCGGTTTAGAAAAAGTTGCCATTTATGATAGTGCAAGTTTAATGAATAAACTTGTACAAAAGAATATTGCCAAAGCGTCAGCCATACAAAGAGCAGGACGAGCAGGGCGGCTAATGCCTGGCCGCTGTATTCGTTTATATGCGCAAGATGATTTTGAACGTCGTCCTGAGCAAAGCGTTCATGACATTATGCAAGCAGACTTGTTACCTACCATAATTGAGGCAGCGCGTTGGGGAGTCAAGCAATTAGCTGAATTGCCCTTGTTAGAATTACCAACCGTTTTAAAAGAACAACAAGCTTGGCAAGAGTTAAGAGGTTTAGCCATTGTTGACCAAAAAAATAAACTCACAGCACACGGTGAGCAAGTAGCGCAATTTCCTTGTCACCCTCGTTTTGCTCATATGATTATTTCATCGCAGACAACAACAAAGAATAAGCAAACCGACAAGATCACTTTTTTAGCCTGTATTTTGGCAGCACTATTAGAAGACAGAGATATTTTTTCTGTGGAGCAAAGTCGCTTTGATTGTAATATTGCTCATCGTGTGAGTAAGTTAATCTCACTGTTTAATCAACCTTATGGCATGTTAGTTAATATTGTAAAGCAAGTTAATAGTTTAGCTAAATGTGTGGGAATGCAGAATACAAGGCTGTTAGCAACACAAGATTTACCGCTTGATAGCATAGGCGCGCTACTCGCCTATGCTTACCCAGAAAGAGTGGCAAAAGCGCGTGGCGCTTTAGGTGGGTTTGTTTGTGCAAATGGCAAAGGTGTAAAACTAAATGAAGAGGATGCCTTAGCAGGTGAAACATTTTTAGTTATTGCAGATTTAATACAATCTAAAAGTGTGCCAAGGGTACGTTTAGCCGCTAGTGTTGATTTATGCCGATTAGAACAGCAGTTTAAAACGCAAATTAAAGTGCAAAATGTTGCTACTTTTGACGAAGTGAGCGGTAAAATAATTGCCCGTCAGCAAACACGATTGTCGGCATTGATCTTACGAGAATTAGTAAGTCAAAATAAACTAATGCCAGAAGATATAACAGCCATGTGGTGTGAACTTCTCTCACGTAAAGGCTTAAAGTTTCTAAATTGGAAAAGCCAAGATCTTGCATTAAAAGCACGTTGGCAATGGTTAGCGTGTTATTTTCCAGAATATGAATTACCTAAAATAGATGATGAAACATTATTAGCAAACCTTGAAAACTGGTTCAGCCCTTTTGTGGGTGACATAAAATCTATGGATAAACTTGCTAAGTTAGATATTTCTACAATGTTATTATCGCAACTTGATTATCAACATCAACAAATATTAAAACAAGCAGCGCCCAGCGTTTATATAGGGCCAACAGGAAGGCATTGTCCAATTAGCTATTCAACCGAAAAATCTCCGAAAGTCTCTATGCCAATGCAAGAGCTATACGGTGAAACAGAAACGCCTAAAGTTGGCGGTTTAAACGGACAACAAGGTATTCCGTTGTTGTTAGAATTGCTGTCTCCGGCACAAAGACCAATTCAACTAACGCAAGACTTGGTACAATTTTGGCGGGGCAGTTATAAAGCAGTACAAAAAGACATGAAAAGCCGTTATCCTAAACACTATTGGCCAGACGACCCAGAAAATGCCCAACCAACTAATAAAACCAAACGACATTTACACGGTCAATAAAATCATAACTAGTACCAATATTAAAAACTAATGCCAACTAAAAAATACACAGAAAAATCGCCAAAAAAAGATCTTAAGCCATCAAGAACATGGTTGCGAAGGCTTGTTATCACTACAGGTAAACTTATAGTTGTACTTATTTTTGTGTTAGCTATTTTTACCATTTATTTAAACGCCAAGGTACAACAAACATTTGAAGGACAACGTTGGCAAGTTCCGGCACAAATTTATGGTCAAATTGAGCAGTTAACTGTTGGTGAACCGCTTAATTTGAATCATTTAGGAAAGTCCTTAAAATTAAATGGTTATCAGAGAGTCAACACTGTGATGGCCTCTGGACAATATGCCCAATCAGCCAACAGAATTATAATATATCGTCGCCCATTTTCGTTTCCGCAAACGATGACTGTTGTCTCTACCGATGCCATAAAACTCACTATTGACGTGTCTGATGGAAAAATAAGCCAACTATTCAGCGATGATGTTCCTGTTACTTCGCTACCATTAGAGCCTATATTATTGGCTCGCTTAGTGCCTAATAATAAAGAAGACCGGGTACTTGTTGCGTTAGAAAAAACGCCTACGCAGCTACTAGACACATTATTATTGATTGAAGATCGTAACTTTTATCATCACCAAGGTATTTCTCCGCTAGGAATTTTACGTGCTTTGTATAATAACCTAATGGCTGGGCGAACAGTGCAAGGGGGAAGCACCTTAACCCAGCAGTTAGTTAAAAATATGTTTCTAACGCGAGAGCGCACCTTAACGCGTAAATTAAAAGAAGCGATGATGGCCATCATTATTGAAGTGCGTTACAGCAAAGATCAGCTACTTGAGGCATATATTAATGAAGTGTATTTAGGTCAACATTACGCTAATGGTATATATGGTTTTGGTTTAGCGGCTAAATTCTATTTTGGTAAAAGCCTTGCAGAGTTAAATAGCGCACAAATTGCCTTGTTAGTTGCACAAGTGAAAGGGCCAAGTTATTACGATCCTTGGCGTCATCCTACAAGAGCAAAAGAACGTCGAGATTTAATACTTAGATTAATGTTTGAAGAAAACTTTTTATCTGTTAATGAATTTAAACAATCGGTTAATTCTCCTTTATCAATAAGATCAAACAGACGATTTAACCAGCAAGCGTACCCAGCTTATTTACAGTTAGTACAAAAAGAGTTGGATCAATTATTACCTACGTATCAGCAAAAAACTGGTATCAGAGTATTCACTGGTTTTTCTCATCTTAGTCAGCAATTTCTAGAACAAACGGTGACAAGCCAACTAGCCAATTTAGAATCAAAATATCAGCAAAAAAACTTACAAGTTGCAATGCTTGTTACTGATATTCGTAGTGCCGAAATTCGGGCTATAGTGGGTGACAGACAAAGTGGTTATGCAGGGTTTAACAGGGCAATGACGGCTAAACGTCCTGTTGGTTCATTAATTAAACCTGCAATATACTTAGCAGCATTAGAACGTTATGAACAATTCAACTTTGCAACGTTATTGGCAGACGAACCTATAACTCTGACGAATGGCGTTGAGATTGTTAATGAAAAGGGGGCTAAAAAAGCAAAATCATGGAAACCTCAAAATTATGATGGAAAATATCGTCATCAAGTACCGCTAATTGACGGTTTAGTTAATTCACTTAATATTCCAACGGTTAATTTAGGCATGGCTTTAGGGCTTGAAAATGTTGCGAATGTTATTCATATGCTCGGTTTTGACGAGGATATTGTTATGCGTCCATCAATATTACTAGGTGCACTAAATATGTCACCAATGCAGATAAACCAAATGTATTTGGCACTAGCAAACCAAGGATATGCAGAGCAGACACACGCGATAAATACGGTTACTTCAAGCAAAGGAGATACTTTATGGCAATATAAACCGACTAATGCGCAGGTGATTTCAACTAATGCTGTATATTTAATGGATTATGCTTTGTCTGAGGTAACAAAAACAGGTACGGCAAAATCACTTAGTTGGCGTTTGAAAAATAATCAATTGGCAGGGAAAACAGGCACAAGTAATGATTTACGCGATAGTTGGTTTATAGGTTACGATAATAATAATTTAGTAACAACATGGGTTGGCAAAGATGACAACAAACCAACGGGATTAACAGGCAGTAGTGGCGCTTTGGTTTTGTTTGCTGATTATATGAAGCAACAAGGTGTTATTAATAGACAAATGCCTAAACCTGATGCAGTAGCCATGACCGTATTTGAAATAGAAACAGGACACGCTGTTCAGTCGCATTGTGCTAATACTATTAATTACCCTGCTATTTCTGCAGGAATTATATTACAAAAAGGCTGTTTACAACCAAAGGTTGATGAACGCTCGTGGTTTGAAAGGTTATTTAGCGATTAGTAACACAGTTAGGTGGGCAAACAGTTAATAGTGATAATAAATTGGCTGTGGGGTAAAGTTTGATATTACACAATAAAAATACTGTTTTTATGTACAGTTTGTGATTTGTTGTGTTATTGTTTAGCTTAGTAAATGTAAAAACTTATGTAATAACCGTACTAACTTAACACAATAAATGTGCAATAAACTTTATTGTGGTTCTCTTTAATTATGACTAAGGAATTATAATGGCAGTTGAAAGTCGATTCGTCGTCATTAGACACGGGGTGGAGGCAAAAACATTTATGGATAAGAAATCAGCAGATGAATATGACAAAATGTTAGATATGGCTGATAATTTAGCTGATGTCTTTGCACAATCCCCCATAGATCTTAGTGATAGCGCTAGCGAAGAACTAAGTATTTATTTGGCTCAACATCGTGATGATGTATTAGTTGCATTACTTGCGAAAAAACCAAGTAATAAAGCGCCAATAAAAAAAGCAGCAAAAACGGCTAAGAAAAACGCAGAAGCTGCTGAAAAGGCTGTTGATGATAAAAATGCTGCAAAAGAACAGGCACCTAAATCGCCTAAGTTAAGTAAAGCGAGTTAATCGTTTTAAATAAAGTCACAGCATGATGATGGAATATAATCTTGTACGCAGTCGTCGTAAGACACTGTCTTTGCAGATAAAAAGTGGGAAAATATATGTTAGAGCACCTTACCATGTAGATGAGCAGTATATTGACTCATTTATTAAGAAAAAAAAAGCATGGCTGAAAGCTAAAATATCAGAGCAAAAACAAACGGTTGATTTGTGCTGTGATTTTACTCAAGGATCTAACTTATATTTATTTGGTCAACTTGTTACATTGAATATTGTGGCTGCAGATGTAAATACACGGTCAAATGTTACTTTAAGGACATTAGAAAATGGTCAGCAAGCGCTCACTATTACCTTGTCTCAACGTATTCAGCGTAATTTGCATACACCGTTGCAATGGGCTATTGCGATAAAAAGTCAGCTTGAATGTTATTTTGCACAGCAAGCTGAAAAAATAATTCCCCCTAAAGTCAGTTATTATTCAACTCTAACTGGGCTTAATCCTACTTTAATTAAAATAAGAAAATACAGCGCCCGATGGGGCAGCTGTAATAGCAAAGGAGAATTAAGTTTTAATTATTTATTAATGATGCTGCCATTAGATGTTATCGACTACGTTATTGTGCATGAGCTTTGTCATTTACAACATTTAAACCATTCTAAAGATTTTTGGCAGTTAGTTACCCAATACTATCCTCAGCAACTTGCAGCGAAGCAGTGGATAAAGACTCACCAATCGGCTTTACATTGGCAAATGCCTTAGTTTATATATCTGTTTTACTAATGCTTCAATTTCTCTATATGCATCGTTAAGAGACTTCTCATGTCTTGCATCAGCGAACTCTTGATACTCAGCTTTAATCTCATAAAATTCATCTACTCCTAAATACTTACCTACTATTTCGATATGTGGCCCTAGGTGATTCATTTTCTCTCTTACGCCGCCTATTTCAAAACCAAATTCGCCACAAGAAGAAAGAAGAATAAGTTTTTTACCTGACATTATCGGCTCTATAGGAAAGTCACCTCTATCTAAATCAAAAGTAAATGTTTTATTAATGCGTACTACTTGGTCAAACCAAGCTTTAAGTACCGCAGGCATACCGTAGTTGTACATGGGGGAAGAAATGACAATGATGTCAGCTTGATACACCTCATCTATTAATGTGTCAGACAAAGTCAAAAGCGTTTTTTGTTCTACAGTCCGCTTTTTATCGTCTGTAAACACAGCAGCAATCCAATCTTGGTTGATAAAATCAGGAGGGTTTAGCCCTAAATCTCTATAAATAACTTTATCTTCATTATTTAAGGTACGCCATTTGTTGATAAAATGAGCTGCAAGAGATTTTGAAATTGAATTGTATTCTTTTATATCGTTATCAGTTCTTCTTGCGCTTGAATCTATATGTAAAATCGTTGTCATGTTTTTTTATACTCATTAGTTCAGTAAGTTGTAGATATATTTTGATAGTCCTACTACTTATTGACAAACGATGAATACTACCTTATAGATGAATTAAACTTATCTATAAAGTGGTATTTCAATATGCATTCTCGACTTCCTCCTTTAAATGGCATCAGAGTTTTTGATGCTGTGGCTAGATTAGGAAGCTTTAAAAAGGCTGCTGAAGAACTGCATGTAACACCTACAGCCGTTTCACATCAAATTAAAGCATTAGAAGCATCACTTGGGATTTTGTTATTCTTACGAAAAACACGAGCTATACAATTAACTCAAGATGGTAAGGTTTTAGCCGAAACTGTCTATAGTGTATTACAGCAATTGACTAATACTATTAGTGAAATATCGAATACTAAAAATATCATTACCGTAAGCACCACGTCTTCTTTTGCAGCAATGTGGTTAGTACCCAATTTGGGTAAATTTAATCAATTATATCCAGATGTTGATGTTGTTGTACAAACAAGTGAACATGTTGATAACCTAGAAAAAGATAGAAAAATAGATCTGGCTATTAGGTATGGGGTTTATAATGAATCATTGAAAAATTCAACGTTACTAATCACTGAAGACGTAGGAGTATATGCCACGCCTAACTATATTGAAAGCATCACTACATTAGAAGAAGCAAACTTGTTAGAGACTAAATGGCAAAATAAAAATCTTTCTGAAATTTCTTGGCACACACTTCTTATTGAAAACGGTAAAAATAATCTAGAGTATAATATTCGACAATTCACTCAAGAACACCATATTATTCAAGCCGCATTAGCAGGGCAAGGTTTTGCTTTAGTGAGTTCCTTTCTTGTACAAAATGCAGTAGCACAAGGTTGGCTAGTTAAATACAATGTTACTGAGAAGAGTAATAAAGCTAACGGTTTTTGCTATTATCTTGTTATTCCTGAGCACAACCGACAAAGCAAAATTATTATGGCATTTAAAGATTGGATTGTAAGTGAATTGGTAATTGAATAAACACTTTTGGCATTTCGCAGTTATTTTTACCCTAAATAATCGTTAGCGGTGTAAAGAAAATGAGAGTATCTTTTATAATTACTTTGTTTGTTCAGATATTGAAATTAAGCCCAACCTAGCGCATTTTCGCTCTTAATCATAATATCGACAATAGGTTCGTTGCTTAAACAAACGAGCTGCTATTTAATTTTAATCCAGATGATTTTCGAGTTTTATTTTGTACTGCTCTAGCATGGAGTATAAGAACTCTAATTGGATGCTTTTGATACTTCTCTTGGCTTTGGTATAATTTTCTTTGGCCTGTTCAATACCCCCTTGCAGAAAAAATACTTCAGCTAAATGAAGTCGTGTGGAATTTATTCCTATTTGGCTTTGAATAATTTGGTATGCAGACAACGCATTTGTAAAAGCCTCTAAGGCTTTGTTAAGTCTTTTCTGTTTAAGATAAACTAAGCCTTGCTCTTCGGCTACACTGGCTTTTAGGAACCAATCTTGGTGTTTATCGGTAATATTAATTACTTGCTGATAAAATTGTAACGCTTGTGTAAAATCTTGTTTTTCAGCTGAAATTCGTCCTTTAAGTAATTGAATGTTTGCAATTTCCAAGGGAGATTTTATTAAAACATTCGCTGACTCATTTAACAGAACCGTTGCTTTTTCTACTTGATCATCCCATAAGTACAACTTACTTAAATAGATCATGGCAATAACCGAATCAGGGTTCAATGATAGATAACTTTCAAAAAAACTAATGGATGTATGCCAATCCGACTCATAACTAATCATGGCCTCAGCAAATAAAGCATCGTTAAACTCATCTATTGGGTTATATTCACTTTTTTTGAGCGGCTGATTGATAAAGTCGGCTAACTTTTTTGATAATGTGGCAAGTGCAGCATTTATTGAGGTATCAAGGATAACACCTTGCTTTACATCATTTAGGAGGTGAAATTTATATACCAGTTTGTAGTCTGACACATAGCCAAAGATTTCTGTTTCAACGATTAATGTAGCACCAGACACATTGAATAAATTAGCGACATCATTGGAAGAAAACTTTCGTTCTAAACCTACCGTGTACATTAATTGAGGAATGTAGGTTCCCGGATAGATAAAAATTGAATTAGGGAAGCCTTTTAATTTTGCAATAAGTTGTTCCATTGCCCCTAAATAAATCCAATCGTTTTCTCCATAAGGAATACTATTCTTTATTGGTAGCACAAGAATGCTTTGATCGAAATTAACTTCGGAAGTCTCTTTATTTGAAAACAAAATTGTAATTATGATGAAGCAGATGAGTGAAATGGCAGCAATATAATATTTCAATACAGAAGGTGTTGCTAAACTGTTCAGTTTATCTTGCTGTATTTGATTAATAGGCTCTAATTGTGCAGTGAATTGATATCCCTTACGTGGAAAGTTCAGAATAATTTCCGAGTGACCGAATAATTTACGAATTTCCCTAATAGACTGAAAAATAACACCATCATCTACGTTTACATCGTCCCAAATACAGTCCAACAGCTCCTGTTTACTGATAGTATCTCCAGCTCTATTAGCCAGATATAACAGAACTTCTAACGTTTTAGGTCGAATGTTCTGACAGTGGTTATCAGTAGATAACGTACGCGCTTGTATATCAAGAACAAAAGTATCAACGTAGTATTTCATTAAAGCGACATGTAAATAAGAGTGTTATATGATGTTATCAAATAATGTTAGTTAGGATCAGCTAAATTAGTTGCTTAATTTCTCATGCCAACTTGAATTTCTGTCAAACCATTAAATATAAATGTTTTTATAAAGTATGACTTAACTTCAAAAAAATACTTTTTTGGTTCGTTGTTAATCTTTTCGTGGCATCATTATCAACCGCGTTGCTTGATAAGCCTAGGTAAAAAGCTGAAAGCGCATCAAAACGATAAGAGTACACCAGTTGAGACCCTAAGCTTTTACTTTTCTTATCAATATCAAAAGTATAATTACTCGGATTAAAAACCATATTATTATGAATCAAAGACAATCGAACTTTACTGTCACTGTTAAATTGATAATTAATACGTAAGTCAGTTAAATTTACTGTGTATAATTCATCATTTAACACTGTCATTTTCTCAAAGGTATGCTCAAGCCTGATGTTAACAGCATCATTTACATCCCACTGAATAATAGGGAGCAACTGTACCTTCTCTCCTTTACGGTTATTAGCATAATCAACAGCATCACTTTTAAGTAATAAATTACTGATGTAAAAATTAGCAATTGGCCGAATTTCACCATAAATAAAACTAAAATCGATATCAAACTGGTCGCTATTATCGGTTATATTGGTAATACTTGGGTCAAAGCGTAAACCAACTTTGGTTTGTTTTCCTACCCCTGTACTTATTCTCGATTGCATCATACCGTTAAGATTTAACTGAATTTCGACATTATCACTGATGAGTTCATTATCAATATTGGTTTCTTTATCAACACCAACCCAAAATTCAACCTTATTCCACATTGGTGATTCAGGATAATGCACATAACCAGTTCTAATTTGACTTTCTTTAATATCAATTTTACTAACAAAGCCTAAGTCGGCGCGAAAGTCTTCTCCTTTATGTTTATGGTAAGCACTTAACCACCAATTTCTTTTAGTATGGTTAAAATTTACTTGCCACGCAATATCAGTAAGTTCATCGCTACTGTTAACGCGTATACTTGATTCATTGTCACATTTGTAACAAACTTTTTTATAAAAATCAGCAGGGTACTCTGTGTTTGAAGAGAGCAGTTGTGCATCTAAAAAGGTGCTTTCATTGAAACGTAAACGACCATCGATAGAAAAAATATAGTTATGATAGTCTTCACTTTTCCTTACCGTATTGGTTATGCCAAAAGATGATTCATTGCTAAAGTCATAACGATAACGTAGTGCACCGTTAATCGTTTTCTCATCAATATTTACTAAAGTTGAATTAAGATTACCAGGTATTAATAAACGTGTACTTTCATCATTACTTGCGAGTACCGCAAAAGTACCATTACCACTGCGTTGGGTGTATTTCCCGCCAACATCAGGGGCAACAATATTTCGGGTATACACCAAGTTATATAAACTATCAAAATAGTTATGGTTTTCTAGAAAAAATCGTCGTTTTTCTGGTAGGTACAGTGAAAAATTACTGTTGATATTAAGTGGTGCATTATCTAGCTCTATTTGCGAAAAGTCGGGATTAATCGTTGCTGAAAATAAGCTGTCTGAACTGGTATTCCAACTAAAGTCTCCTCCCACTTCAACATCATTTTCACTGTGCCAGTTTTCTTGTGTCGATAAATTTCTTTGTATATTTTTACCCATAACAATACTAGGAACAAAGATCATATTAGTACTTTGTTTAGCTGCCTTAAAACCTTTTATTGGTTGCATTTTGCACAGCGAACAATTATTTTCTCGGTCTTGGCTGACGTTTGAAATCTTATAACTGACCTCTCGCGGATAAAAACGGATAAACTCTGCCGACCAACGTTTAACTCCCGTATCGTCGGCAAAATTAAGTTGGCTTAATGGAATAATAAACTCAGCGGTAAAACCTTGCTCATAGACAGCTGTTTTTGCTTGCCAAACAGCATCCCAATTATCATTATAATTTTGAGTAATGCCACTTTCTATTGAATCAATTTGTACCCCTTTTGTATTGACATAAAAATGATAGGCCAATTTATGGGTATTAAGCGTATCTAGCTTAAATCCGACTAAATCATCATGCCAAATTTTATCGCGATCACGTAAATAAGCTCTTATAAGTTCGGGGTGCGGATCTTGCGCCCTAAAGCCAACATATAAGTTATCACCTGACTCATAAATATATACATCGGTTTGTACTATCGCTTTAGTGTTTTCAAAAGGCTCAATCGTATAATTAAGCGGAAACTGTCGTGCTTTTTGCCAAATCGCTTCATCAAGTTGTCCATCAAGGGTTATCGATTGTTGATAATACGGAATTGATAGTGATTGGGCGTCATTCTTTATTTTAGTTAACGTTTCAGCGGATAGCTTAGTAATGAAAAATAAAGTAAAAACATATAGAAAAATAGGGAGAAAACGTAACATTATCAAATAACCTTAACGTTACCCAAATAACTTTAAACGTTTTTATTCCACGTTAGGCTGTCTGGGTATGGGGCGTAAATTCAAGTTTCATCAAATATTTATATTCACCCGTTTAGTAAAATGTAGGTGGGTGAATATAAATAAAACAGAGTTATAAGCTGAAAGATCCTAATGACTTAAAGGAGCCAATAAAATAATGTTAAATGGCGAGCTAAAATTAACTTCATTGTTATTAACGGTTATTATTTGATTTGAGTAGTAGTCTTTCACTTGGCTACCATTAGGAAAAACATTATGTACAGGCAGTGTTTTCATGCCTTTGTTGACTTCTAAAGCAACCAGGATTTGGTCTAATTCCCCTTTATCTTCATAGGCTCTGCTGAAAACGTAAGGTTTATCACTATGTTTTTTATGAATACCTGCACCAACAGCAATGTGATCATGACGAAAAGAGCCTAATTTTTGCCAATGTGTAAGTAACGCTTGAGTATCTTTCTTTGCTAAATCGTCCCAATTCATAAAAGAACGCCACGTCGCATCCCCCATAGCACCCTCAATAGTTAAGTTTCGTGCTAATTCATCACCATAATAAATTTGTACAGCGCCGGGTGCTAACATCAATTTCAATGCTGTTTCATAAGGACTCTTGCGAGCTTTATCATAAGGTTCAGGGTCATCATGAGAGACAACATAGTTAATTACACCAACTCCGGTAAGAGCACCCTTATTTAATTTTTGTGAGTAAGTGCTAAAAATATCTTCCATGGATCCTTTAGCATGGGTGGCAAAGCCCATGTTGATTAAGCTATCAAAACCAAAATCAAAAAAATCTACTTGTTTATCACCATAATCATAATTTCTGGTGCCTGCGGGGGTATTTTTAAAGCCATTTACGCCAAAGTGCATTACCTCACCAACCATAAAGAAGTCTTTATCGTCTAGAACTAACGTTGGATTTTTTGCTTTCCATTGCTTAAAGGCTAATGATGCTTCCGTTTTTAATACTTGCCAAATTTCAGCTTCAACATGTTTAGCTGTATCAACTCGAAAGCCATCAATACCATACTCTCTCACCCAATCAGTTAACCATTTAACAATGTAGTTTTTTGGGGCTCTACTAAGCTGTGTTCTTTCAAAAAAATCATCAAGTTCAGTAAGCTCTTGTTCAAGTCGACCTTCTAGTCGCCATTTTTCTAATAAAAAATCTGGTAATTCAACATCTTCTTCTGACTCGGTAAGCACATCAGGTATGCTCGTTGCTAATGCACATTTAACATTATGCTCATAACTATGCCATTGGCAGGCTGGGTTGGTTCTAACCCAATTATCAGGCCAAGCAACATCTGAATTTGTTTTTGGTCCAGTATGATTAATAACAACATCGGCTAAAACACGAATACCGTTGGCATGAGCGGTATGAATCATATTTTTCATTTCAGCTTCAGTGCCAAAATTAGGATCAACATTGGTCCAATCTTTTATCCAATAACCGTGAAATGGGTAACTTCTTCCCCAGTCTTCATCCCAGTAACCGTGAACTTGTTCATTCAGGGGTGTCATCCATAAAACATCAACCCCTAACGCCTTAAAATAGCCATCGTTAATTTTATTAGTTATTCCTGTAATATCTCCGCCCATAAAATTTCGCAGCACAGCAGCATCTTGTTTTCGATCAAAAGCCTGATCATTGCTTTTATCACCGTTAGCAAAACGATCTGTTATCATAAAATAGACAATGGCATTATTCCAAAATGGGTCAATCCCTTGCTCGGTCTGTGTTTTACTGTAGTTGTAGGTTTGATTTACTTCGTTATTATTAATGCTATCTTTACTGCTGTTGCAGCCAATTAGCAAAGTGCAGGCAATAAAAGCCCCTAACAAGTAATTTGTCATAATTTTTCTCCAAAAATGAGTTTTAGTGTTTGCCGATTAACGACTTAGTAAACGACTTTAGTTAATTAACGTCGTAACATTTCAGTAGGAAATTTTTGAGTTACGGTATAAATACTTTTATGAATTATTTTTGAAATAAGTAAAGAAATCGTACTAATTGACACTAAATAGTCAGGCAGTAATAACCATGTAAAAAATCGATAAGGAAAATGGTTAAGCCATGAAAAAGAACAGTAAAGTGATAATGCCATCGGCTGAACAACATAAGTATTCGCAGAATAGATGGCTGCGATAAATAGATAAGTTAGATTTTTAAAGCGCATTAAGTCGTTTCCAATATATACGTAAAACTTGAAAACCATTTAGCTCTTTTACGCTAGAGAAGAGAACTTAAAATTTCTTAAATAAACTGAAATTGTTGAAAACATTGATAAAATAAATACGTGACAATAATATAGTAGTCTAAGTTAACTCTTCATAAAAATTAGCGATATTAATGTTAACTAAACACAAGATTGTAAATTAAACGGTAATTAGGAAAGAAGACTGGACACTTAATAATGTATTTCTATCATAACAGCAAAAATATTTGCTTTCGTATCATTGCTACTATCAGTTGAAGTGATTCTTATGCATCATTTTAAACCGCTTTAGACTCTGAGTTGTTATCTAGCAAATAATGACCGCCGTCCACTGTGAGTTTGCAGAAGCTACTGTAGCAGTCACTCTCGTAATGGTATTGGTATGATTTTAATTTAAACTGAAGGTTTATCCTCTCTTGTATAATAAATAATATTATGAAATATAGCCTTGCTTTCTGACAGATTACGATAGCCATGCTTTTGGTTTGCATTAAATTTTACAACGTCACCTTTACTTAAATGGTGCCAATGACCATTCAAAAGATATTCAATCTCTCCCTCAATTACTAAGATTTGCTCAATTACTCCATTATTATGCGGTGCTGAAATTTGCTGATGTAGTGGTGCTAAAGTTAAGGAAAAAACTTCACTTTTTGTTTCTAAATCAAATGGAAATAAAGTAGAAATGGATATGCCAACCTCATTATTAAATATATTTTGAGGTAAGTCATCCCCCTCAATAGCTAGGAAAAAATAGCTCAATGGTAAATCAAAACCTGTGGCTATATTCCATAAACGCGCCACTGTTGGGCTTGACTCGCCTCTTTCAATTTGTCCTAGCATTGCCTTTGAAACATCCGTTTTCTTACTTGCAACATCAAGGCTCCAACCCTTATTGGTTCTCGCCAATTTGAGTTGAGAACCTATTGCATTGTTGACATTTATATTCATGACTTCTCTTGTGCGTTATAACGTATGATGGTACGCTGTGCGCTATAACGCACGCTGGGGGTATTATGAGGATAAAAGGTATATTAGTCAATCAGATAATAAGTGCGTCGGTTGCAGGGTTGCTTGCAGTTATTATTGGGTTTGCTAGCTCCGTCGCTTTAATCTATCAAACAGTTGTCAATTTAGGAGGTGATGCAAGTCTTGCATCCAGTTGGATATTAACTTTAGGGTTATCAATGGGGTTTACTTCTATTGCTTTATCCTTTTATTATCGTGTGCCAATATTGGTTGCTTGGTCAACGCCTGGAGCGGCATTACTTATTGCAAACACTCAACATTTTAATGTTAATGAAGCAATAGCAGGGTTCATGTTCTCAGCATTGTTAATTTTCTTGTGCGGTATTACTGGTTGGTTCGAAAAATTAATGAATAAGCTACCATTTCAGCTTGCTTCAGCAATGTTGGGTGGAATTTTGGTTAATTTTGGCGTTGATGTTTTTAACCAAATGAATGATGAGCCATTACTGGTAATAGCCATGTTTTTTACTTATTTAGTAGGTAGGCGATTATTTCCTAAATTTACCATGTTGTTAGTGCTGGTAATTAGTATTTCACTTGCGTGGCACCTCAATTTAATTACCTTTAGAGGTTTATCTTGGCAGCTAAGTGAATTTAGGTATATTTCACCAGAGTTTAATATCTCTGCAATACTCGGTGTTGGCGTGCCTTTATTTCTTGTTACTATGGCAGCACAAAATTTGCCTGGTATTGCCGTATTAAAAGCACATAATTATAAAGCGCCCGTATCGTCAGTATTGAGTGTTACAGGCTTTGTTAATATGTTTGCTGCCCCTTTTGGTGGTTATGCAATAAATCTAGCGGCAATAACTGCAGCAATTTGTATGACTGAAGATGTTGATAAAAACCCTGAAAAGCGTTACTGGGCAGCAATCTCTGGGGGTGGGTTTTATATATTGATGGCAATTTCTGCTGGATACTTGATGGAAGCCTTTGCATTATTACCGAATGCACTCATCTATTCATTAGCTGGTATAGCTTTATTTACGACGATTAATAGTAGCATTAAACAGGCACTATCTGAGGATAAGATGTCAGAAGCGGCAATAATTACTTTTCTTGTAACCGCTTCAAACTTGACGTTATGGGATATTAGTTCAGTATTGTGGGGGTTAATTGCAGGTACTATAACGCTACTTGTTCAAAGGTTACTAAAGAAACCTAGCTATATTTGAACTAACTAGTGGCAGGCATAATCTTGCAGGAGTCAGACACTTCCTGCCTGATTTTATATCAATATGACAGACTATTGGACCACCGTAGCAGCCAGTCATTATTAGTTAATTAAAAGTAATTTTATTAGCAAAGTTGATATTAGATATTCAAAAACGCAATCTATATAATGCTGGGGGATGAAATGCGAGTATGTTATTTTTGCTAACAGGGCAACTAAATGAAAAATAATAATTTAGATTATATTCTCCCTACCAATTTCCGCACAATGGGCTTAACAATAATAGAGCCACCTGCTTTTATTGCCAGATGGGTGCAGTGCTTTTGGTTGATGGATGGAAGAAAGAGCTCTGAACGCTTTATTGAAGAAAAACTTTACCCCGACGCAGGTACTAGCCTTACTTTTACTGTTAGTGAGAATAATGCCAGCGTTAGTTTTCTTAATAACACTCAGGTAATGATGAAGCGTTGGGATATGTTGAATACGTATGTCAGTATAAGATTTAAGCCCGGAGCAGCCTTTGAGCTTTTGGGATTAGATGTAAGCGAAATTAGGGATATTGATGTTGATTTTACTGATTTAGATTTTACACACAAAATTCACATTAATTTGTTATTAAACACATTACCTACATTAAATATGATTGAGCAACAGCACTTATTGCAGGATTGGTTAATAAATTTAGTCTGTCGAGCTTCTCCCCGTATTAATAAATTGAATACACTTTTTATTCAAGCTTTTGAAAATGTTTTGTCGCCTCTAAAAATTGCAGAACACAGTGGGGTAGGCAATCGCACGTTGCAAAGATATGCTCGAAAGTACCTAGGAACAACGCCAAGTCAATTATATTGCTATGCACAAATACGTAGTGCCAGACAGAAATTAATGTCCACTTCAAATACCATAGCAGCTATTGGGCTAGATTGTGGGTATTTTGACCAAGCACATTTCACCAATGCATTTCGCGAGCATACTTTAGAAACACCATTACAGTATAGAAAACGTAAGTTGTCGCAAATTTCCAATAACATATTTTAGATTCTACTAAAGTGCTTATCTTAACTTTAGGAGAACACTATGCAATCTAACATTACCCCCACCTTGTTGCTCATCTAACTGCGTTAGGTGAGGTGCCAGAAAGCACAGCCTTACCCAAGAAATTACAAGACTTAGTTAAACTACGCGTATCTCAGTTAAATGGATGTGGTTATTGTCAACACATGCATTCAGAAGAAGCTCGTAAGGATGGGGAAACACAAGCAAGATTAGATGTTTTACCTGCTTGGCGAGAGTTGTCTTGTTTCTCTTCAGATGAGAGAGCAGCATTAGCTTGGGCAGAAGCATTAACATTATTGGCTAGTTTGCGAATTGACAATGCTGACTTTTTGGCAGCAAAAAATGCTTTTGGAGAAAAAGTGTTTATGGAGCTGACAAGTATAATTTTACAAATTAATAGCTGGAACCGTATCTCGGCCGGCTTTCTTTTTCAGCCTGAATTAAAATAGTAGATATCATTATAAAAACTACATCAAGCCGAGCTCAGGTTACATTACTTTAGCGTATAAAGAATAAAGTTAATTTAGTTTATTAGGATATTTTATTATGTACAACAAACACCAAAAGTGAGAACGAATATGAAAGTGTTTTTTTATTTTATGGCTATACAAATGGCCTTTTTGTTTCCAGTGATAGCAAGCGAATTTAAGCAAATTGAATTAACAGATTTTAGGTCTAACAAAGTAGTTAACTTATCAATGTTTAACGAATCTAAGCCTATTTACATAAAGCTTTGGGCTACATGGTGTAAGCCATGCATGGAACAAATGCCTCATTTTCAACGTATTCAAGAAAAATACGGTGACAAAATTAATATTTTCGCCGTTAACATCAATATAAATGAGAATATGAAATATATTGATGATGTTGTTACTAAAAATGGATTAACAATGCCTGTTCTTTTAGACAAAGAAGGCAAGCTAAGTGAGGCTCTTGGTTTAGTAGGTACACCATTTAGCGTACTCATAAATACCAATAATAAAATTGTATACACAACACATGAGTCAAATAATGTACTTGATACCTTTATCGATAAGCTGGCAAATGGAAGTAAGCTTGCAGGTGAAGACAGCAAGGTAATTACAGCAGAAGAAAAGAAAAACATTATTAAGCCTTGGAAAGAAGGAAACCATACGTTGTTCTTTACTGCTACGTGGTGTGATTGGTATTTAGAAAACTCAAGACCTGAAATGGCGAATGAATGTAAGGAAGTCCAGTCAAATATTACTAAACTTTACGATAAATCAGAAATTAAGGAGTGGCATGGCTTTGTTAATCATTTATGGACTGATAAAAAAGCACTTACAGATTTCACTCAACTATACAATATAAAACTCCCATTCGACATTGATACGAATGGAGTGCTATTTACTTATTTCAATATTAGAAGCATTCCAACAATTATTAGAATTGAAGACGGTAAGGTGACCAAAAAGATTACGGGTAATGAAATAACAAAGCTTTTTAAAAAATGACCCTGTAATAAAATCTGTGTAACTACCTTAAATTAAGTTAATACACTGATGGGGAATTGCGATGACGAGCGCCAGAAAAAACGTGATCAGTTTCGTTATAAATTTCTGTAGGTTCCAACACCATCATATCGGTATTGTTATCTATTAGGTAGTGAGCTTTGAAGCCAATAGGCTCTTTACTCGCTTCGATACGAAAGCCACTGATACTAAATTTTGCGCGTTCGTTAGTAAGTGCAATAAAAGGTGATATATAATCAAAACCGACATAACCTGAGTCGGCAAAGGGGGATTCGGCTGCATTGGGGAACTCTAATTATTACAGATCACTTAGTGCGTTTACTGGAAATTAGGCTAAAGTTCTTTATGATATATTTTATAATGCATTTTCAGTACAATATTTCTGAGAAGTTTTAGCTATTACAAATAAGGGCTGTATTGTGACTAACAAACTAGTAATCTACGATAGGTTCTCGTGTGATAATTGCGCGGATAAAAATAGTCTTGATTTTGATTTTACAATGGCTTTTCAGCCTATAATCAACTGCAAAACAAAACAGATATTTGGATATGAAGCATTGGTGCGCGGTCTAAAAAACGAATCTGCTTATTCTATTATATCTAAAGTAAACGACGACAATCGTTATCTTTTTGACCAGCTTTGCCGCATAAAAGCAATAAAACTAGCATCAAAACTCAAACTTGAATCCATGCTCAGTATTAACTTTCTGCCAAATGCAATTTACAAACCGGAAAGATGTATCCGTACAACTTTAGAAGCCGCAAAAAAATATAACTTCCCTATCGATAAAATCATGTTTGAATTTACTGAGGTTGAGAAGATTGATGATACGAAATTCATTAAGAATATAATTGAGTATTACGACAAATTAGGGTTTAAGACGGCAATTGATGATTTTGGATCGGGCTATGCAGGTTTGGGCTTGTTGGCAGACTTTCAGACAAATATCATAAAATTAGATATGGGGCTTATTCGTAACATTGACCAAGATAAATCTCGTCAATATATCATTAAAAGTTGCCTTAATTTATTCCGCGACCTAAATATTACTCCTTTAGCAGAAGGTATCGAAACCAAAGAAGAAATGGAGTGGTTAAGAGATGCTGGTATTGAATTGTTGCAGGGCTATCTATTTGCAAAACCTGAGTTTGAAAACTTACCAAAAGTCAATTTTAGTGGCATGTAAATAAGTTCAGTACAGAGCCGTTATTTGCTTGATGTAACTTTTAACTATAATCAAGCAACTCATGTTCGTACCCAATAATATCTATAAAATTCTAATAGCCTCGTTTGAGATTCTTTTGATGAATCTAATTAAATTGTGAGTAAAGCAAGAAACACGAAGTCACAATCAAAAGGCCTCCCATTAACTGATTAAAAAGCTTTAATTTAAACTCGTTATTTAAAAGTATTGCTACTTTATTTCCTAATACAGACCAAGAGAAAAGAGATAAATAACATACTAGAAAATAGATCAATGAAAAGGTTAAAAACTCTTGATGACTATTAGGTACGGAAAACAAAGAAACGCCAACCATACAGGCTATCCATGCTTTAGGATTTAACCATTGCAATAGAAACCCTTGTATAAAAGTTGGTTGTTTCTGCTCTTTCATATCTAATTCTGGTTTTGATGTCATAATTAAATAACCCATATAAACAATAAATAGTGCCCCAACAACGGCTAAGTATTTTAGAAAACTTGGGTATAAATCAATAACTTTAGAAAAGCCTAATCCAATGAATAACAACAGTGATGTGAAACCAATCGTTCCTCCTGAAACGAATGAAAATGTTTTACGTACTCCGTAGCTTGCACCTGAAGATACAATAACCATGTTCACTGGCCCTGGAGATATTGACATAACTAATGAAAATGAAAACATTGCAATAAATAACGACATAACTTCTCCTATATTTTTTATAAACTATACATCTATTTTATTACTTGGATAAGGTGCTATAATTAAGAGTCACTGTTCTAAATACTTTAACAATAAAACAAATGATAGATGAATTACGATCAATAGCTATTTTTGCTGAAACGATAAAACAAGGTTCTTTTCGAGCTGCTGCAAAAGAGCTTAAACTTTCACCTTCAGTCGTTAGTTATCAAGTTACTCAATTAGAAAAATCTGTAGGTACGGCTTTAATTTACAGGTCGACTAGACATTTGTCGTTAACATCTGAAGGGACTGTGTTATATCAGCATGCTTTAAATATGATCCAAGCTGCACATCAAGGATTAAGCCAAATAACTTCAGATAAGCAAGAGCTAAGAGGTACTTTAACCCTTACCCTACCTTCCGCCTTAATCAAATCGGAGATAAGTAAAAAAATATCTCAATTTAGCAAATTACACCCTTGTTTGAATTTTAAATTATTTTACAGCGACAATAGGAAAGACCTTATTCTTAAAGGCATTGATTTAGCATTTAGGGCTGGCGAAATGGATGATAGTAGCCTTATGTCTAAACGAATCGGAGAAATCAATAGAAAACTAGTTTGTTCTTATGATTATTGGAAAGAAAATAAAAGACCTATCTATCCTCATGATTTAACAAAGTGGAATTGGATAAAATTAGATATGCTCCCAAATTACAGAACTTTAATAAATTCTGAGGGGAAAAAATGTGAAATTGGTTTTACAAGTAATATCTGTGTGAACAGTGTTGAAGCTATGACTCAGCTATGTATAAATGGCGCTGGTATAGCTACTCCTCCTGATTTTTTAATCGAAAGAGAAATTAAAAGTAATATTTTAGTTGAATTGTTACCAAACTGGCAAGTTGAACCGATTCCCCTATACGCAGTTTGGCCGAGTAATGTTTTTCAAAATAGCAGTGCGAAACGTTTATTAGATTTTTTAGAATGAAAATATTATAGGTAAATTACGTTATGTTTTTAACCTTTGGCTACTAGCAAAGAAATAATAGGTGATTACAGTGTGTTAGTTAACTTTTTTGTGCTTTACCAGACTAGAATGCAAACAGGGTACTTAAGCAACGGCAAAATTATAGTTGGCTTTTTGTTTGTGTTTCACTTATTTTAGCCACTAAAAGTTATCACTTCAAACTGCGTTACCGATACAAAAACTAATCTGAATCTGTTTTATACGGTTATTATTAATAACCGTTTTGTGGCAAAGTTAGCGTTCGGAGAGGAAACTTCACGTACAGGTATGAGTTAATTAATTATCAAAGTAGGTGCTTTATAACATTTTTGGCGTGTTCTATACATAACTAGGGTATACATGCATAGCCTATAACTTTTTATTATGATCTATGTTGGGCAATAAATGTTGACACTACCGCGTAAATCAGGCATTTTAATTGGCATGAAAATTACCTCTAGCCAAATTACCATTACCACCACCACCCGAATGGGATGATGGTTGCTGGCTAACGTGTAAAAAAAATAATTTTATCGAAGCTCGTAACCTGTAAAGGTTACGAGCTTTTTGCTTTCAAGAAAGGGAAAAAAAATGCGTGTACTTAAATTTGGTGGCTCATCATTGGCGTCGGCTGAGCGTTTTCGTCAAGTTGCTGATATTATCAAAGATAAAAGCCAATCTTCAAAAATTGCTGTCGTTGTTTCTGCGCCTCAAGGTGTTACAAATCATTTAGTTGCCATGGCTGAAAATATTAGTGATGAAGCAAAACTCATTACGGATTTAGGACATTTTAAACGCGCAATTACCACTATTATTGAAGATTTAGCTACGAGCTTACCTGAATTTAATACGCATCATTGTGAGCAAGCGCTTATTAACTATGAGCATCAACTTCAACGTTATATGCAAGGCGCAACAATGTTAACGTATTGCCCTGATCATATTCGTGCTCGTATTATTAGTACTGGTGAACGTTTAAGTGTTGCTATTCTTGATTCAGTTCTACAGTCCTTAGGACTACAAGTTTCATTACTTTCGCCAGAAAAATTTCTTTTTACCAGCGATTCATCATTAAATGCTGTTGCAGACTTAGTACTTTCTAAAGAAAAATTTTCAATTGAATATGAAAAACTTAATCAAGTCGCATTAATGCCTGGCTTTATTGGCATGAGTATCGGTAAAAATAATGAAGAAGGTAGAATTACCACTTTAGGTCGCAATGGTTCTGACTACTCAGCAGCGGTACTTGCTGTTTGTATGCAAGCTGAGTGTTGTGAAATATGGACAGATGTGGATGGTGTTTATAATGCTGATCCTCGCATGATCAAAGAAGCAAAATTACTTGATTATTTGTCTTACCAAGAAGCAATGGAGTTATCGTATTTTGGTGCGAGTGTATTGCACCCTAAAACTATTGGCCCTATCGCCCAATATCATATTCCTTGCCTCATTAAAAACACCAGTAATCCTAACGCGCCAGGTACTTTAATTTCTAACGAAAATGATCAACAAAAACGCGTAAAAGCTATCTCAAACCTTGATGATTTAACTATGGTAAATGTGTCGGGGCCAGGTATGAAAGGTATGGTGGGAATGGCAAGCCGCGTTTTTGCTACCATGAGCCGAGAAAATATTTCTTTGGTATTAATTAGCCAATCTTCAAGCGAATATTGTATTAGCTTTTGTATTCATTCAGCTGATATGCAACAAGCAGAACGTAGCTTGAAGGAAGAATTTGAATTAGAACTTCTTAATGGCTTACTTGAACCTATTGGGCTTAAAAGTGAATTATCTATTGTGTCATTAGTGGGTGATGGTATGAACCATCAACGTGGCGTAGCAGCAAAATTCTTTAGTTCATTAGCTCAAGCCAGAGTGAATGTTGTTGCTATCGCGCAAGATTCGTCTGAACGCAGTATTTCCGTGGTTATTGAACAAAGAAAATGTACTGCTGCCATGAAAGTTAGTCACCAAAATTTCTTTTCTCATAAACCAGCCATTGACGTATTTTTGGTTGGTTGTGGTGTGGTGGGTAGTGAGTTAATTGCACAAATTTCTCGTCAACAAGCCAGTTTGAAAAAGCAAAATATTGCTTTGAAAGTTTATGGTATCGCTAATTCAAAAGGCATGGTGTTTGATAAAGAGGGTATTGATTTAGATAATTGGCAAGATGCACTAGCTCAAGGGGTAGAAAGCAAAAAAGCAGTAGAAGTGAATGCACAAAATATTAAAGCCTTTGTTAATGACAACCACTTAATTAATCCAGTGCTTGTTGATTCAACGTCTAATGAAACGCTTGCGATGAGCTATGTTGATTACCTTGCTGAAGGTTTCCATGTTGTAACACCAAATAAAAAGGCCAATACAGACTCATGGGAATATTATCAAGTATTACGTAGTACGGCACAATCAACAAATCGTCGATTTTTATATGAAACAACCGTTGGTGCAGGTTTACCAGTAATTGATACTTTGCAAAGCTTGATAAAAGCGGGTGACCAACTAGAACGTTTTGAAGGTATATTGTCAGGCTCTTTATCTTATATTTTTGGCAAGCTTGATGAGGGCATGTCATTATCTGCAGCCACTGCTATTGCGAAAGAAAATGGTTTTACTGAACCTGATCCTCGTGATGACTTAAGCGGTATGGATGTAGCGCGAAAATTGTTAATTATGGCGCGAGAATCAGGCATGCAATTAGAGCTTTCTGACATTAAAATTGAATCAGTTTTACCGAGTGATTTTGATGATAGCGGTGATATTGATACCTTTATGAAAAATTTATCAAAGCTTGACGGTAGCGTAAGCGCTCGTTGTGAAGCAGCAAAAGCTGAAGGAAAAGTGCTACGTTATATTGGCAATATTGTTGATGGTAAGTGTCAAGTATCGATTGACGCGGTTGATGCTAGCCACCCACTCTATAGTGTAAAAGATGGCGAGAATGCTCTTGCAATCCACAGTCGTTATTATCAACCATTGCCATTTGTGTTACGCGGTTATGGTGCAGGTGCCGCAGTAACCGCTGCTGGTGTGTTTGGTGATATTTTAAGAACATTATCATGGGAGCAGCAGCACTAATGGCTAGTTCAAGTAAGGTGTCTGTTTTTGCGCCCGCGTCAATTGGTAATGTGAGTGTTGGTTTTGATGTATTAGGTTTAGCGGTAAAACCGATTGATGGTACTTTGTTAGGTGATGTTGTTAGTGTTGAGCAGGCAATAACAACTAATACAGAAGCTCAAGCTGATAGTAGTTTGCAGGTTGTGGGAGCTTTTGCAGATAAGCTACCAACAGCAAAAGAAGATAATATTGTTTGGTCATGTTTGCAGTTATTTAATCAAGCCTTACTGAAACAAGGTCAAGCCATTGTGCCTGTGCAAATGACACTTGATAAAAAAATGCCCGTTGGCAGTGGCCTTGGTTCTAGTGCTTGTTCCGTGGTTGCGGCGCTTGCAGGGTTAAATGCATTTTATGCGAAAAATTATCACTTTAGTTTTGATGAAAAAACCTTGTTAAAAATGACTGGCCAAATGGAAGCACAAATAAGTGGTAGCCTGCATTATGATAACGTTGCACCGTGCTATTTAGGCGGATTACAATTGATGGTGCCTGATCCAGAAGTGATTAGTCGCTTATTACCAGGTTTTAATGACTGTTATTATGTGATGGCTTATCCAGGAATAGAAGTATCCACAAAGGCTGCCCGTGAAGTATTACCAACAAGTTATAGCCGTGCAGATGTGATAAGCTATGGTCAAAATTTAGCAACCTTTGTTGATGCGTGTCATAGGCAAGATAAAGTACAAGCCTTTTCGGTATTAACCGATGTAGTTGCTGAGCCTTATAGAGTTAACTTATTGCCTAAATATCAGCAAGCGCATGATTATTTAATTGCTGAGGGGGCTCATGCTGTTGGTATTTCTGGTTCAGGGCCAACATTGTTTTGTATTTGTGATAATGCTGAGCAAGCCCAAAATTACGCCTTATGGTTAAAAGACAACTATTTACAAACTGACCTTGGCTTTGTTCATGTTTGCCAAGTAGATGCCGAGGGTGCGATAGAAATCTAACTCGATTGGCATATGTAAGTAGAACAATATATTTAAGATTAGTAGGAATAAACAGTGAAATTTTATAACTTAAAAGAAAATGACGAACGGGTAAGTTTTGCTCAAGCCGTTAAGCAAGGTTTAGGTAAAAATCAGGGGCTATTTTTTCCTGAAACAATGCCTAAGTTTGACAATATTGACGAGCTATTAGCACTTCCGTTAGTTGAGCGCAGCGTAAAAATATTACTTCCATTTGTTGAAGAAGATATTAATGAAAAAGAATTAACTGAAATTGTTACCGATGCTTTTAATTTTCCTGCGGTATTACAGCCTATCAGTAACGAACGCGCTATTTTAGAGTTATTTCATGGCCCCACGTTAGCATTTAAAGATTTTGGTGCACGTTTTATGGCGAAATGTTTACAAGCATTTGTTGCCAAAGATGCAAAAGCAACAGGTCAAACAAAACCGTTAACTATTTTAACGGCAACATCTGGTGATACAGGCGCTGCAGTAGCTCATGCCTTTCATGGTATTGATAATATCCGTGTAGTGATTATGTATCCCAAGGGTAAAATTTCATTATTACAAGAGAAAATGTTTACAACCTTAGGGGGTAATATTGAAACGTTAATGGTTGACGGTGACTTTGATGATTGCCAAGCGTTGGTTAAAAAATCATTTGATGACAATGAATTAGCAACAACGATTGGGTTAAATTCTGCCAACTCAATTAACATTAGCCGTTTATTAGCGCAAATTTGCTATTACTTTGAAGCCATGGCTCAGCTTTCTCGTGCAAAAACTGATTTAAGTAATATTGTTTTCTCTATTCCAAGTGGCAATTTTGGTAATTTAACCGCGGGCTTATTTGCTAAAGCGATGGGCGCACCTATTAAGCGTTTTATTGCTGCTACTAATTTGAACGATACTGTGCCGCGTTATTTGGAAACAGGTGAGTGGACTCCACATACAACCGTTGCCACTATTTCAAATGCAATGGATGTTAGCAATCCTAATAACTGGCCACGTGTAGAACATATGCTGAAATCAGGAATTGTTGAAAGTGGCTGTGTTAGTTCAGTTTCTATTGATGAAGAGCAAACACAATCAACCCTTATTGGTTTAAGTAAATTAGGTTATATTAGTGAACCGCATGCTGCAGTTGCTTATAAAGCGTTACAGTATAGTGCCACTGAAGCAGAGTTTGGGGTTTTCTTAGGAACAGCCCATCCAGCTAAATTTAAAGATGTTGTTGAAAGTATTTTGGGTCAACCATTAGGCTTACCGAAAGAGTTAGCCGATTGTGCTGGTGAACCTATTTTGTCTCATGATATGACAAGTGAATTTGCTGATTTGCGTTGTTATTTATTAAAATAAGTTTTTCACAATGATTAAACCACACTGGCAACAAATAATTACGCAAGAGCAACAGCAAGATTATTTTTGCCAGTTACAAGCTGAAATTGTTAAGCAAAGAGCTCAAGGTATTTCGGTTTTCCCAGAAGAAAAGCATGTTTTTAGCGCGTTTGAATTTACTGACTTAGAAGCCGTTAATGTGGTAATACTAGGCCAAGATCCTTATCATGGTATGGATCTTGACAAAATTCAGGCTCATGGACTTGCTTTTTCTGTACAAGAGGGAGTAAAAATTCCTCCTTCATTGGTAAATATATATAAAGAGTTGGCCGCCGATATTCATGGTTTTTTTGTACCTAACCACGGTAATTTAACCGCATGGGCAGAGCAAGGAGTATTGTTGTTAAATACAGTGTTAACTGTACAGCAAGGGTTAGCTCACTCTCATGCTAAATTGGGATGGGAAACCTTTACTGATAAAATTATTGAACAAATTAACCAGCATAATCAGGGCTGCGTTTTTATGTTATGGGGCGCTCACGCACAAAAGAAAGGCCGTAATATTGATAACGAAAAACATCTGGTATTAAATGGTCCTCATCCTTCTCCATTATCGGCTTATCGTGGTTTTTTTGGTTGTCAGCATTTTTCAAAAGCTAATACTTGGCTAGAGCAAAAAGGTAAAAAAGTGATTAATTGGTCACTTTGATTTAAGCAGAAAGTTTAAAGTTAGAGACTGACTGTATGTAAGCTAGTTAAAAACGAATAATCATTTCTGCGGCTTCACAGTGGCAATCGTATCCGCATAGGGAACAATTGTACCCTTGTTTGCTATCTTCATTCCATTTGTCTGGGTGAGACTTAATTAATTCACCACCACAGTGAGTAAAATAGGCAACGGCACTATTATTAGGGCTTTGTTTCCATAAATGGGCGATGCCTGCTTGTGCGCCTTGCATTTTAGCGGTTTTAATTGACAGTTGTAGTAATTTTTTCCCTATCCCTAAACCTCGGTAGTTTTCATCAACCGTATTACATTTAAAATAACAGCATTTGTTTTGTGGCACATGCCATAATTGAGGGGTGCACCATTTATCGACGTGCCAGTGTTCGGGTGTAAACGTAATACGAAAACCAACTAATTGATGTTCGTTTTTTATATGCTCAGTTTCTGGAGTTAAGCTGTTTTTAAGTACTGCCACATAACTACAAGTATTAGCTGTTTTGTCCATGCCTCGGGCGGCCCAATCAATCATGCTTTGTTCATTGAGGTACCCATCACCATGTACTTTATTAGCTAATTCAATAACTCGTTTGAAGTACACTGGTGTTAGTTTCTCATAACTAATTTCTGTTTTTTTTTGTTTTGGCATAGTTTTTACAATAATGTTAAATCACGAGTTAAACTCGTGACAAAACCATTAGGAGAGGTAATTGTTATTGTTAATATAGCGGTTTGAGGTGCGCTGCCTGTCTCTTGCGTAACAGAAAAGTTCATTGTTCTAAAACCAGATTGATTAGTATTAGCAACAGTGTAATCAGTCTTCCCTTGTATTGTGCCTGAACTTAGCGAAATATTAACCGTTGTCCCTTTGGGCATGGTTTGATTAGGGGAGCCTGTATCGGCAAAGGAAAAAATAAAGACTTGGCTACCACCATTAGGTATGTCAGGTAGTGAAGTATTATATCCAGTTAATGAATTAACGTAGGTAGTTCCACCCGTACCATTGGTCAGTTTATATTCAGCAGCTGAGCTAGCCATTACTAACTTGAGTGCTTTTCTTACATGTATACTGCGCATATTTTCAGTTGCGCAGTTTGCACCTTGGCACTGTGGTCCGTTAAACTTGCCGTCGGCAGTGCTAAAACTTCCATCGTTATTAAAATCTAAAAAGGTCTCACCAGTATCAAAACGGCTATTTTCATCATCGTCTCGCCACGCTTCTGACATATCAACAAAACCACTGGGTTTAGGTGCGTAATTATCAAGGCCTGAATCGATATTTGGATCATTGCTTGTACCGACATCCAGAATAGGATTACCATCGGCATCATCAAAAATGTTATTACCGTTAGTATCAAAGAAGGTTTCATGACCTAAGGCGGTGGCTAAAATAGTTACACGGTGATCGGTAACTCTGGGTTCGCTACTGGTCCAAGTAACAGAACAACTACCATTAGTCGTAACGCAGCTTGGTTCAATATTACCCCCTTCAGTTGTAAAATTAACAGTTGTGCCATCAGGAGCAGGGTTGTTAAAGTTGTCAGATAGCCACACGCTTATAATAGATTTTTCACCACTAATATTGTGTGCTTCAGGGTTTAATATGTCAGCAGCAATGGTCATAGAACGTTGCTCTGGTAGTCCTGTGTTTATTGATAATAGATCTGATTGGCTTTGCACGGTAATGTTTTCATCATTAACATCCATGCTTGCAGACGCGGTAACTCGAACAGCAGTAGGTACAGTGCCTGCTGAGATCTGTGTGCTTATAAGACCTTGGCTGTTAGTAAAGCCAGATATTCTGCTTAAATTGATACCGCCAACAGCCGTACTTAAGGTAAAATTTACTTCCTGTTGTGCTAAAACGTTGCCTAATTGGCTTTTTACTTTAAAGGTGAGTGTTGACGTTTCTTGTTGATTTTGTCCACCTGTACCTTTAAGCACTATTTCGCTTGGTTCTGCTGCGATGAATTCAATTGAGCCTAATTGCTCACCATTAATTGTAACGGTTTCGCTAGCGGTGTGTATTATTTCATTCACTGTAACACTAGCAAATATGATGTCATCAGCACCATTTCTACCCGCACAGTCAACATCTTCAAAAGTAGAGTGAGCAGTACCATTGATACTAAGCACTGATTCGTCAATACGGGCGTTACCATTTTGCACACAATTAGAGGTAAAAGTGACAGGGAGTGGAGTAACTAGCAAACCACCATTTTTATCAATTAAATTCACACTCAGCCCTAATGTTCCACCAGCACTTATCATGTTGTCTTCTATTGATAACGCAATTTTTCCTTCAACAAAATTATTTGTTTTGTCAAGGTAACCTATGTGAATATCACTGTCGATAATGGCGTCGGCAGGTAAAATTTGATAATTAAAAGTGCTGTTTATATTTGTGTCTTCGTCAATAGTATAACTGCTGGTTATAACACCCGCGCCAATAACGCTTTCACTACCTGTATCGTCGGCACTTAGGGTAACACTTGCAACACCTTGGCTATTTGTTAAAGCCGTAGCCATATTTAAAGTACCAATGTCAGCCGTAAACATAATAATTTTATTAGCAATACCTTGACCGTTACCATCAATTAACCTTGTAGATATTTGCACCTCTTCATCAGCCTTAAAAACGTTTACTGATTCATTGTTTAGAGTCACTGTTGTTTTAAGGTTAGGAGAAGTATCAACAACTGTTGATTCAACAAACTCATAATCTTTGGTTAGCGTAGTTAATTCATCTATTGTTGCATCAACACTACCTGCACCGAGAATAAGATCATCGTTTGTTAGATAAACAACGGCTAGCCCTTCACTATTGGTTAACTTTGAGGTGATTGCTAATGAACCAACAGAAGCAGAGAAGCTAACGGCTCGGTTAGGCACTACCGCATTATTTTCATCCGTTACTTTAGCTTGTAAGGTTATTATATCGTTTGTGTTAAAGCTGTGTTGCGCCACACCATTACTATCTAAAATTGATAGTTCGATCTTTGTAACAGTTTGAGGTAAATTTTCAGATTCGTCTTCATTATGACCATTACAAGCAACGAGTAAAAAAACAAAAAATGAAACCACTACAAGATAAAGCTTATTCATGCTTTAATTTCCTAGGTACAGTAAGATAAATTTCTTTAGTTAGAATAAAGCGATAGCTAATGAAAGTCTACGAAACCCGTAAACAAATTGACGTAATAATGGAAGAAGAATATGTACGATCCACTGATAGATGGTTCACCAGGTTATGGTGTTACACACACAAATAGTTATTGGGCTGATATTTCGGGTGCAAAAGGTGATAAAAAACCAGCAGACGATGGGCAATTTGCACAAGATATTACTGTAGATGTTGCCATTATCGGAGCTGGATATACTGGGCTTTCATGTGCGTTACATTTGGCTCGTGAGCAAGGAATTTATGCGCATGTTTTTGAGGCTAATCAAACGGCTTGGGGTTGTAGCGGTAGAAATGCGGGGTTTGTATTAAAATCGTCAGGAAGAATGCCTTATACCATGATGCAAAAAAAATGGGGCGAGGAGGTGATGCGCGGCATTTATCACGAGATGTGTGCTGGGGTTGATACTCTTAAGGGGCTGATAAACGAAGGCATAGACTGTGATCAACAAGCAGCGGGTTATATCAAAGTGGCGCATAAACCAAGCATGTTTAAATCATTGCAAGCGCAAGCTAAGTTGCAGCAAGATCTGTTTGATTATGATGTACAAGTGCTTTCAAAGGAAGCATTACATCAACATTATATGGCTGATGAAAATGCTTATGGCGCTATTCGTTATCAAGATGGTTTTGGCCTTAATCCATTAAAATTGGCTTGGGGTTATCAAAAATTAGCACGCCAAGCTGGTGCAAAAGTGTATACATCAACCCCAGTGAGTTTTGTTTCGACTCATACAGGTAAGAATATTATGCTCGCTACGCCACAAGGCACAGTGACAGCAAAAAAAGTAGTTATTGCAACCAATGGCTACACACCTAAAGGTTTTCATCCTTTAATAACTAACAGAACCTTACCTGTGCTTTCGCAAATAATAGTTACTGAGCCATTATCAACAGAGCAATTAGCCATGTGTAATTTTTTAACTAGCAATGTGGTGATGGATACTCGGGCGCTTAAATACTATTATCGAAAATTACCTGATAACCGCATTCTATTTGGGGGCAGGGGAGCTATCACGGGAAAAAATGCTGAAGACCCATATTATGCTCAACGTTTGTTGGCCGTTTTAAAAACAAGCTTTCCTGCGCTTGGTAATTTGAAAATAGCTTATGCGTGGTCTGGTTGGATTTGCATGGCACTTGATGATTTACCGCACTTATTTCAAGGTAAAAAAGGGAGTGTTGAAGAGAATATATTTTACGCTATGGGCTATTGTGGTAGTGGTGTATCTTTTTCAGTACAAGCAGGTAAACGTTTAGCCGAGAAAGTAGCAGGAAAAACACTGCCAAATATTCCTTTATATAATAAAGAATTGCCTAAGTTTCCACTTGCGCCACTGCGCCGAGTTGGGCAGTGGGGCTATTTTCATTATGGGAAAATTAAGGATAAGTATTTATAAATGAATCCAGATTTTTTGTGGGTGGACGGTTATTTTAGTATTCCGATAACCGCCCATCCAAAACTCATATCGTTATATTTTTAAAAACTTAATTAGCTTTTTCTGAAAAAATGGCTAAGTATTATCAAGCCTGTTTAATCTTTCACCACGCTTAAAAGCGGCTATATTGTTACTTAGCATGTGAATTAATCGTTGCTGTGATTCACTGCTTGCCCAAGCAATATGTGCGGTAATTTTCAAATTATCAAGGGTGTTTTGTTTTAATGCGACTAATAAAGGATGATCTTCTGGCGGTGGCTCCTGTTCTAATACATCGAGAACGGCGTAAGCTATTTGCTTATTTTTTAAGGCAGATAATAAATCAACACTATTAACTAACATACCACGGGCGGTATTGATTAACACGGCATTTGGCTTCATTTTAGCTAACACCGCAGCATTAATTAAATTTGTAGTCTCGGCAGTTTGAGGACAATGTAAACTCAAAATATCGGCTTGCGTAATTGCCTGTTCAAAACTTACCCTACCTTTGCGTATTTCTAGACTCTGTGGGCGTTCGCTGATCATCACATTCATATCAAACGCTGCGGCAAGCTTAGCAACAGATTTCCCTAAAAAGCCATTACCAACAATTGCTAACGTTTTGCCTGCAAGCTCGGTAATAGCCTTGCCATGATAGCAAAAAGTATCACTTTTTTGCCATAATCCTTGCTCAGTATTGGTATTGTGATGACAAGTTTGTTGATAATATTCAAGTAGTTGTGCAAATACATACTGAGCAATAGCATTACCAGCATAGCCACTTACATTGGTTACAGCAATATTGTATTTTGAGGCAGCCTCAATATCTATATTATTGTAACCCGTTGCTGTGATAGCAATGAGCTTTAACTGAGGAAGTTGTGCCAATATTTCAGCGGTGATCACGACTTTATTGGTAATAATAACATCAGCCTTTTGGCAACGCTCAAGTATCTGTTCGGCAGAGGTGGTTGGGTAACAAGTTAGCATTGTAACTTGTTGCTCAATCGCCGAAAAAGAGATGTTCTCGCTAAATGTTTGGCTATCTAAAAAAACTGCTTTCATTATTGTTATCCTGGTCTGCCATCTTTTCGGGGACTCATTAGCATAGGGGCGTAAGTAACAGCAAAAATACCAAACGCTAATAACCAGAAAGCACCACTAATATCGATAAATATCATTGTTTTTTCAGGTAAAACCCACGGACCAAGGGCACGAATAAGTGCTGCTAATGTAATGCAGATGTAAGCTAAAGTCATGGCTTTTGGTGGTGACAATGGTCGACCAGTGTGACCAAGAGAAACCCTAGAAATCATCGCTAAAATTAATCCTCCCATACCGCCAACAGTTAATAAATGCCAGATATGATTACTGGGGATTTCGGCAATTAAATAGCTCAATCCCAAAACAATTAAACCATAGGCAATAAACTTAATAGACGCATGAATAGACCATAATAATGGTACCCCTAGCGTTATCCATGGTCGCCATCTTAACCAACGCATGGTTTGAAAAATACCTGCAACAATTAAAAGTATGCCAAAGAATGTTTCAGAAAACCCAACTACTGGCTCTAATAATAAATACAACATGGCTATACCTAAGCAGCCGTTTGTGACTTTGTCTAACCAAGGGAGCGGTGTTGCTTTTGGTGTTTGTGTACCATTAGCTGTAAACATTGGTACAACACGTCCTGCCATTACCGACATTAAAAAAGTGACTAACATTACTCCTGCGTATGCTGCGTATGTAATAGTAAAGGTATCAGAATTATAAATGGCAAGGTGCATTTCACTATTGGCAATGGTAAATAACAGCAGTAAAGGCACAAAAAATAAGTTACGGTATTGTTTTATTGCAATAATAGGCTTACCTAATACAAATGCTACCGCAGGTAAAAAACTTAAATCGATAATAGTTGTTAATTCTTCGCCTAACAAATCAGGAAAAAGAACAACAATTCGCCCTGCTAACCAAAGTATGAATAATACCAGTAATACAGAGCCCTGTGCACCACGAACCCCCGTCCAATTTTGGACAGCGGTAAGTAAAAAACCAGCAATGATGGCACAACCAAAACCAAAAATCATTTCATGTATATGCCACCAATAGCCACCACCTAAAGGCGAAAAGTTAACAGTTCCTTTGTACATTAATAACCAAAGTACGATGGCTACCACACTAAAAATAGCGCCGCTAAGAAAAAAAGGACGAAAGCCTAAACGCAGCAATGGCGTAATTTTTTGCTCTTTTTGCAAGTCAGTAATTTGCATCATGGGTGTACCTTGTAAAATGCTTGAGTAATTTGCTCGGGTATTATTGATATATTGTAATGAAATACTTTTCAATTTGCTTGTATTAGATCAATAAAATTCGACAGACAAAGGAATTTATTTGCAACGCGCAATATATGATGAGCTGATTACTATTTAGCTAGAATAAGCTTAACAGCTTACAATTTGCGTTGAATAGCCATACAAGGCATTTCTTTATCAATTGATTATTGTTAATGTAATGTTAACTCGATAGTGTTTTCTATTTTTGAGATAACGCATTGGAAAGATTTATACTTTAGATAGAGATTAATTATGACTAAAACATTATTACCTACCCTTTTATTATCAAGTATTTTAATGGCGTGTAGTGGTGGCAATAACACCGTTGAAAACTCAGCGATTGAAAAAAGTTCAGCCACAACTGACCAGTTAACAAATGAGGTTGAGCAATCTAAAGCCTTATTACTGGCTAAGTGGCAAGGCCCTTATCAAGGCGTACCAGCATTTGACAAAGTTTCTTTAGTCGGCTTAAGTGCTGCAATAGAAGAAGGTATGAAAATTAATTTGGCTGAAATTGAAGCGATTGCTAATAATGCAGAATCACCTACCTTTGAAAACACAATTGTTGCAATGGAAAAAACGGGTTATGCCTTAGATAGAGTGTTTACATATTATCGTATTTGGAGTTCAAACCAATCTTCGCCAGAATTTCGTGAAATTCAAGCAGAAATGGCACCAAAACTGTCGGCTTTTTTCTCAAAAATTAATCAAAACCAAGCATTGTTTGCTCGTGTGCAAGCGGTATATAACAGCGATGAAGTTAAAAGCTTAACCCCTGAACAGCAACGTTTAGTGTATTTAACTTATAATAGTTTTGCACGTAATGGCGCGACATTAAAGGGGGAGGCAAAAAAACGTTATGCTGATATTAACCAACGTTTGGCTCAGTTGCATACTAAGTTTGGTAACAATGTACTCGCTGACGAAGAAAGCTATGTTTTGTATTTAACAAAAGATCAACTAGGTGGGCTATCTGAGTCTATAATTAGTTCTGCTGCATCAGCCGCAGAATCACGCGGCCATCAAGGTGAATATGCTATTACTAATACCCGTTCATCAATGGATCCTTTTTTAACCTACTCAACCGAACGTGAACTGCGTAAGCAAGTATGGAATAGCTACTATAACCGTGGTAACAATGGAGATGAATTTGATAACAACGCCATTATTGCTGAAATTCTACAATTGCGTCATGAACGTGTTGGCTTGTTAGGTTATAAAAACTACGCCTCTTGGCGTTTAGAAGATCGTATGGCTAAATCACCAGAAAATGCCATTAACTTAATGGAAAGTGTATGGCCAGCAGCAATCGCACGTGTTGATGAAGAAGTAGCAGACATGCTAGCCATTGGCAAAGCACAAGACGGTATTGATAAAATTGAACCGTGGGATTACCGCTTTTACGCTGAAAAAGTTCGTCAAGATAAATACAATCTAGATTCAAATGAGGTTAAAGAATACCTGCAATTGAATAAATTACGAGAAGCTATGTTTTATGTAGCAGGCCGTTTATTTAATTTTGAATTTACTGAAGTGAAAGATGGTTCTGTTCCTGTATTTAATGAAGATGTTCGCGTGTGGGAAGTGACTGACAAAACCTCACATGAGCATATTGGTTTATGGTACCTAGACCCATTTGCTCGCAAAGGTAAACGTTCTGGCGCATGGGCCACCACTTACCGCAGTTACACAACGTTTGATGGCAAGAAGAATGTTTTGTCATCAAATAACTCTAATTTCAGCAAAGGTGTTGATGGCCAACCTACTTTAATTTCTTGGTCTGATGCAGAAACGTATTTTCATGAATTTGGTCATGCATTGCACTTTTTATCATCAAAAGTGGCATATCCTACGCTGAACGGTGGTGTTAGAGATTACACAGAATTTCAATCGCAGCTATTAGAACATTGGTTATCAACAGATGATGTTATCAATAATTACTTAGTGCATTATAAAACAGGTAAACCCATGCCAGCTGAATTAATTGCAAAAATTAAGCAAGCAGCTACCTTTAATCAAGGTTTTAAAACCACTGAATACTTAGCGTCTGCGTTAGTTGATATGAAGTTTCACACGGTAGATCCAACAGGTATTGATGTGCAAAAATTTGAACGTGATACCCTAGCTGACTTAAAAATGCCTGAAGCTATTGTGATGCGTCATCGTTCTACGCATTTTGGTCATGTGTTTAGTGGTGAAGGTTATTCAGCAAGTTACTACGGTTATATGTGGGCAGAAGTGTTAACAGCCGATGCGGCTGAGGCGTTTTCACAATCACCTGGCGGTTTTTACGATAAAGACCTTGCAGCTAAATTGGTTGAACATTTATTTAGTGTGCGTAATGCGGTAGACCCAGCCGATGCCTATCGCGCTTTTAGAGGGCGTGATGCAGATGTTAAAGCGTTAATGCGTGATCGTGGTTTCTCTGTTACTAAATAATCACCTTTTCACTGTATGAATTAATTTATACATTAAAAGTACTCATTGACTAGCGTCAACTCCGTGCTTTTTCTTTTAACTTGAACCATGCAGTTTTAAGGTAAATATTCACTAAAAGCTCGTTTCGACGAGCTTTTAGTTTTTACGAGGTTAAATGATAGTTAAGTAAAGGTATGAGATTAAGTAAAGGTATTAGATTTACTTAGGTATAAGGATAAAGGGCAGAAATCACCCTTTCTAACGTTTAAAAAATACGTTCAATTGCTTGTTTTGCGGTGGTATATAACGTTTTTATCATCAGGCCTAACACCCAACGAATAAACTTAACCGTCATTTCTTTAACCGCTTGTGTCCCTCTGCCTACAAATACTAGCATATGCCCTAATAGTCCCCTTAATGCTTCTTCTGCATCAGGAATTCTGACAATGGATTCATGTAAACAGCGCGCCAGTAAATCATAAAAGGACAAGCCAACACTCGCTGCGGCTTGCCCAGCAATAAGTGCATACTGACCGCTTTTCTTTAAGAGTGTGATTAACGCATCGGTAATAATTTGTTGCCAACGCTGAGAAAATGACGCGTTATGGCGCTGTTCGTATTTAAGCACCGTGTGTTTATAATGCAGTGTTTTAAGTGCGCTATCCATACTGCTGTAATCTTTATAGGCATTGACAGTGTTAACATAACCAGGTGCCGACTTCGCCATTGAGTGTGCAGAAAGAGCAAAAAAAGATCCTCCATTCATCGCGGTTTGATATTCACCTACGGTATGAGTAAACGGCCAAACAGGCACACAAGGCACAGGATCAGCGCCATGGGTTACCCGATAATGGTCAACATTAATCGCTGCACTGTGAATAGAATTTGAAAGCACCACGCGTGGTGCGCCAAAGGTATAAAGCTTAGTTTTAATACCACGTGCACTTGCCCAAATAGCAGTTAACTCAGCAATGGCGCCGCCTAAGCTATGACCTACTACATGCAAACAACTGGGGTTGTGCTTTGCTATATATTGATTAAATGCTGGGCGCATACTGCTGAAGGCTTTTTGAAAGCCTGAATGTACCTCAAGGTTTTTAGGGCCAAGGGTAACGGCTACATTGAGGTTAGTTAACCAATCAGCAAATGAAGAAAATTTAGTGCCACGAATACCGATAATATGGTGATTTAAAAATTGTGGGGAAACGCCCTCTGCCGTTAAAGCAAATCCCGTACTGCGGTTAAGTACTTGATTCACCAAACCGCCGCTGATTCCTTGTATTTGGCTATTGGTGATTTTAAAATTATCCCTAAATTCAGGGATAAAGCCTCTTGTGAAATTGTTTGATTTTCTAATATCATAGACTCTTTCTGCTACATTAGCCGCAGCGCTGGGTGATATGGTTCCTGTCATGTCTTTATTTCCTTATTTATTGCGTTCTTCTAACTTATTAAAATTTCCATTGTGTATACGGTATTCTTTTTCACCATCATAAAGCCAGAAAGGCATGTAATCGTCATCCCAACGGCAAATGCTAGAAGCCATATGCTCACGATTACTAGGGATATTATTTTTAAATTGAAAATCAGCTCGCTTATTGCTTAACTCACAATTTAAAAAAGCCAGTTTTTTAGTGAATTCAGGTATTTCCGTAATCCCCACATGAGTTGCTCCCCATAACAGAATAAGCGTGCCTTCGCGGTTAATAGTAATTTGTTGCGATACCCTATCTTCAGAAAACGGTTTACTGGGAATTGATGATCGAATGCTCTTTTGCGGGAAATGAAAATGACCAGTATCATCAGTAATGGCAACATCAATATGATCTTTTGCATCGATATACATTAATGAGCGCGTAATTTCTATATTGGCAACGGGTTTTCCATTTTCAGTTACCACGCCGTTGACTTCTGAACATAAAAATACGTCTTGTTTTTTAAACCAACCAAACATATCTACTCCTTGACTTATCATAGGGTAAGCAAGTAAGCACAAAATAAGAAATAACAATGTAAAATGAGGGCGAGAAAGTGACGAGATTTTTCTGCGTGTATTCATTGGCTATCCTTGCTGAATATTTTAAATGATTTTAGCTATTAGCACCTAAAAAGTAAATAATATCTAACTGCGATAGTATTTTATTTAGCTTAAAGTGGGTTATATATTTGTTTTTTCTAAAATTAAGGTTTATAAGGTTTAGGAGACTTTTTAATAAATTTAATATAGAACCCTACTAATATAGAGGTGGTAAAAACGACGGCAAAAGGAAAACCATGCCATAGTAGGTTATAAGTGTCTTTACTTGGAATGTAGGTGTTATAAATCATGTAAAAACCTATGAGCCAAGATAGTGGAAACGTAAAAATACCAACATTTAGAACAATATCGACAACAAAATATGATGTAAAATATTTACTTGTGAACATAATTATTAATACAAAAATAATAGCCGCACAAGGTGGCACTACTGCCAGTTGAATTATGAAACCTTGTACTAAATTATTGTATATCATAGTTTAACTTCCTTGTTTTTAAAACGATCCGTTAGTGTATTAAAATCCCCGTTTTCAACGATAAACCATTATATTCAATCAATGCCTAGCCTAAACTCGTTTCTAATTCCAGCTGAATCCCGCATCTTGAGCTGGTTTGGGTATAATATAGCCTCACTTATGCTGTTTTTACTGGCGGATAAAATTGTTTGGGTTATCGGTATTTTTGGGTTATCGGTATTTTAATGTGCACTGGCATGTTAATCAAGTATGTGGATTCAATGGGTTGGTTAGGCGTATAATGAATAATTTACCCTACTAGCGTTTTACCGTGCTGCCAAAACCTCTTCCACCTTGAAAAAGTATTATTGGGTAAATAACTGTGCTTATTTCGTTTTACTCGCTTATAAATTTGCCATTGCTTGGGAATTAAATGAATTACAATGTTTAAATAGTTTGGAATATGAAAATAAGTAATGTCGTGGTGTGGAGAGAGTTGTTTTAACAGTGTTAATAATAAATTCACTTCGTTGTCATCGGCATCAGGTAAATTAATAGATAAACATGTATTAGGGGTTAAGTTTGCGCCCAGGTGTTCTAGTTGGCTAACGGTGTTGTGATAGCTTTGAATATCATGCTGATAAATATCGCAAATATACCAATCGTAGCTTGTAGTATTTTGCTGTAACCACTGCATACTATTGTTAAATGTTATCTGAGTTTTATTATTCTGAGGATTAAAATAGTGGTTAAAACAATCAATAACCACACGACTATGTTCAATACTATGTATGGCGATTTTTTTAGAAACATAATGAATAAATCGTTGGATATTACCGCCACCTAAACCTAATTCAAGCATGTTATTTGGCTTAAAAAACAGCAAGGGTAGCATCATGGCCGTTTGATGAGGTAAAGTGAGCTTCCATGGCTTGCGCTTAAGCATTACACTTTGAATAACATGCTCGTTTGGGGTGTTTTTAGATGTGATTTCTTCAATACTACCAAAGGTTAGCCAACGGTAATGTTCGTTTTCACAAACTGATACTGATTCATCACCTTGACTTAAATAAGTTAATTTACCTTGTGCAACGTGCTTAGCTAATTGCATAATTCTCCAATTGATAAAATGTAATTGTAACTTTGCCTAACTAGCTACCAAGCTACCAAGCTACCAAGCTAGGCAATGAAAGGATAACCAATGAATACCTTAAAAGCACCTAAAACAGCTGAAGAATTTTCACAATACTATCAATTACGCTGGAAAATATTAAGACAACCTTGGCATCAACCACTTGGTAGTGAGCAAGACGATCAAGAGCAATACGCCATT
The DNA here is from genome assembly GCF_053543955.1 of Colwellia sp. E150_009. Classification (NCBI taxonomy): domain Bacteria; kingdom Pseudomonadati; phylum Pseudomonadota; class Gammaproteobacteria; order Alteromonadales; family Colwelliaceae; genus Colwellia; species Colwellia sp. E150_009. The sequence continues at coordinate 49,786 of NZ_JBHFOM010000004.1, read as the reverse complement.
CATCGTATGGTTGTTGATGAACATGACAATGTATTAGCGGTTGGTCGTATAGAAAAAGTTACTGAACAGCAAGGTCAAATTCGCTTTATGGCGGTAGATGATAACATGCAAGGACAGGGATTAGGTCAACAAATTGTTAATGCTTTAGAGCAACGAGCAAGTATTTTGGGAATCACTGAAATTTGTTTAAATGCACGCGAACAAGCCTTGGGGTTTTACCAAAAGCTTGGTTATAAAAAACAGGGCTATTCTCATACATTGTTTGGTGATGTAAAACACTACAGTATGACGAAAAATATACCAGTACATGCTCAGCATAAAGTATCAGAATCACAGGCATTGCAAAGTATTTGGCATAAAACTATTCCTTTAAGTAAGGCGATGAATTTACAAATTAGTTATTATGATACAACTCAATTAGTTACTCGATGTGATACTTATTTTAACCAAAACTTACACCACACCATGTTTGCAGGTAGTATTTATACTTTGGCAACATTAACGGGTTGGGGGTGGGTATATTTAATGTTACAAGAGCAACAAGCAAAGGGCGTTGAACTTGATGGAGATATTGTTCTAGCTGACGCTAACATTCGTTATCACTCACCTATTAAAGGTCTTGCCTATGCGCAGGTTGTGCAAGCAGGTGTTTCAGGAAATTTTGATAATTTATTACAAGGGAAAAATGCAAGAATAAAGTTAACCGCACACGTCTATTGTGGTGAAAATATTGCGGCGACCTTTAACGGAAGTTATTTTATTTTACCTAGCAGTCGGTAACAGATCTGTGGCTAAGTAAAGCGCTAATTTACGATATTTTATTTTCTCCTTCATCACGTTAAAGCGTAAGTTTATTTCACACTAAAGAGTTAAGACTATGAATAAAACACATCATCACGTTGAAAAGCCACTTTCCGTTGGTATTGTTGGATGTGGTTGGCTAGGTAAAGTGTTAGCGGCTAGTTTACAAGCGAAAAAAATACCTGTACTTGCCACAAGCAGTAAACCTGAGAATGTTGCCATATTGAATCAGCAGTCTATTATAGCCCAAAAATTAATGTTGCCAGCAGATATTGCTACGCTTGCTCAACACGATATTTTTACACAGCACAGTTTGGTGATTGCTATTACACCACAATTTAGGCAAGGCAGAACAGATTATGCAGATAAAATAGCGCAGCTTGTTTCTGCTGCACAGCAACGGGGTGTAGTAGAACGCATTATTTTATTATCAAGTACCGCTGTTTATGAAGGTTTGTCTGGCATTGTAGAAGAAAATAGTGAACTTGATTTTTCTACAGAAAAAGTAAAAGTATTACATGCCGCAGAACTGGCGGTAATAAATTTTTGTAAGCAAGGTATTGTGCTTAGACTGGCTGGTTTAGTCGGCCCTAATCGTCATCCAGGTAAATTTATACAAGCTAAGAAAACCCTCAGTAACTCATCTGCACCTGTTAATTTAATTCATCAGCAAGATGCTGTAGGGTTAATTGAGTCGCTGCTTCAGGTTAATTTATCGCAGCTTTCACTTGCTCAAGAAAATATGACAGGCACTATTTTTAATGGTGTAAGTGATACGCATGTTAGTAAGCGTGAATATTACCAAGCTGCGGCCAAGGCACTTAAAGTAGACGCACCTAATGTTGAAAAAGCGCGGACAAATGAGAATACAAGAGTTGTTAGTGGCGAAAAAGCGAAGCAACTATTAAGTTACAAGTTTGTTTACCCCGACTTGCTCACTTGGTTATAATGTTTGCCATTGCCCTATATTGGTCCATCGATTGAAGTTTTTTTCTAAAGCCTTTCTTAAACGTCATCAAATAAAATTATTTTTTTTAATAATTTGGTTGCATATTTCAATGCTGGATTTATTTTACATTACCTACCGAGGGCCTGTATTTATGTGGCATGAAAATGGTCAATGGCTTACCTTGCTTGTTCATTTTTGTATTGCATTGTTAACTACAGGCTTATATTGGTTAATGAATAAACGTGTAAAAGCCAAGCGTAAAAGCCAAGCCCAATCTAATGAAATGAATAAGGTTCAGTAATTATGCGAGTAGTGCTAGCGCCTATGGAAGGCGTACTAGACCATTTAATGCGCGATTTACTAACTAAAGTGGGCGGGTACGACTTGTGTGTAACTGAGTTTGTGCGAGTGGTGAATTTGCTCATTTCAGACAAAGCCTTTTTTCGTGCTTGCCCAGAATTAACAAACGCTGGCGCATACGGTTGTACCACGGAAGCTGGAACGCCAGTACGGGTGCAATTATTAGGTCAAAATCCAACATGTATGGCAGACAATGCTGCAAAAGCGATAGAGCTTGGTTCCCATGGTATTGATATCAATTTTGGTTGTCCTTCTAAAATGGTGAATAACAATCGTGGCGGTGCGATCTTATTGAAAGACCCGGAAGATCTTTATCAAATAGTGAGTGCTATAAAGCGGACGGTACCCAAAGAAACCATTGTAAGCGCTAAGATTCGCCTTGGTTATGAAGATAAAAGTCTTGCGATAGAAAATGCACAAGCCATTGAATCAGCAGGAGCAAATGAACTGACCGTGCATGCTCGCACAAAAATGGAAGGTTACAGACCACCAGCTCACTGGCAATGGATAGCTAAAATTAAACAGAATATAAGGATCCCAGTGATTGCCAATGGCGATATTTTTACGTTAGCTGACGCTAAAAACTGCCGAGAAGTTTCTACTTGTACAGATATTATGGTGGGGCGAGGCGCCTTAATGTTGCCAAATTTAGCACAAGTAATAAAACAACAATCACCTGTTATGCCGTGGCATGATGTGCAAGGTTTATTGCTCCAATATACGCGTTGTGAAACGTATGGCGATAAAAGTAAATATTATCCTAACCGTATTAAGCAATGGCTTAAATATTTAAAGCTTCACTATACAGAAGCCGATCAATTATTCCAAAAAATTCGTACACTAAAAACAGCAGAAGCGATCATTCAAGAACTTTAATTATTTTTTAAGTTTTTAGGTTAGGGTCTGTTGAACTTTGCTGATTATTTTTGCAGCAGTTTATTAGCCTTTTATACAAGGCAGAGCTTATGCTGTGTAGTTGTTCTACTCTAATAAGCGATAACGCAGTAGAAATAGCTAGTAAACGCTGTCCTACGGATTCGTTTAAATGCTTCTTGCTCTTTGTTGCAAGGAATTTACGTAGAAAAACTATGCTACATTCCTAGCGCCGCGATCAAAAAGCATTTAATTCGAACAAAATTTAAACATGAAAGGTCAACAGACCCTAAGCTTTTTTGATTATTGTGTTTGTTTCGTCTGCTATTTCAATTCTATTGCGGCCGTTAGTTTTGGCTTTGTACATGGCAATATCGGCATCTTTTATTAATTGTTCAAAATTTTCATGTTTACTAGTAACAGTGCTAATCCCCATACTTACTGTGAGAGGGACGTCTTTATCTTCAAATTTAAGACGCTGATCGGTTAACGATTGTTGAATACGTTTCGCGGTTTCTATTGCACCATTGAGATCACTGTCAGGCAAGATAATAATAAACTCTTCACCGCCATAACGCGCAAAAAAGTCAATATTTCGTATTTCTTTTGTGCATATTTCACTTAGGTGTTTTAGAACTTTATCACCAAAAACATGACCAAATTCATCATTGATGTCTTTAAATAAATCACAGTCGAGTAAAATAATCGTTAATTCATTTTTACTTCTTTGTATGCGAGAAAACTCAGCATTGCCTCGCTCAAAAAGAGCGCGACGATTAGCGACTTGGGTTAATGGGTCTGTATTTGAAAGTTGCTCTAACTTACATGTTCTTTCATGAACAATTTTTTTCATTGATTCTAAAGAGACCGTTGTAACACTTAATTTTTTGTTCATCGCATTGAATGCGTTGGCGATACTCTCAAATTCTTCTGTGTGATTAGAAAAGTGGATATTTTGGAAATTGCCACTGTGGTTATCTTTAAAGGCTTTTTTTACTTCGTTCAGAGATGTTTTAAATACTGTTGTTAACCTGAAAGCACCATAAACGAGTGCTAAAATGATTAGAATTAATACCAATAAAACAAAAATAATTTGGTTTTTAATCACGCTTTGGATGTCTTCATTTGCTATGGTTGACAGTTGAATTGAGTCAGTTCTTATAGCCTCTAGTTGTGTTATGAGCCTAATTTTTAAATGTTTTTTTATTGCTTGGTTGGCATTTTTTAATTTATTTTCATTAATAGCATTAAATAAACGTTGTACGCTTTTATTTTGGCTTACGATACTATTTTGAATGGTTTGTTGTTGGGGGGTTAAATTAGGTGCGAGTTGAAGCAGGTTATCAAATTTGTTTTCTAATGTAAGCCAATTATTAGTATTGTAGTTACTAGAGTAAATATCCTCACTGAGAATAAACTGTTTTAAAATATTAGTTCGATCTTCAACTTTATGTGCGTATTTTTCACGCTTTAAAGTAATATCTACAGCTTGAATTGACCATAAAATACTAAATACTAAAATAGTAAACAATAGGCAACTACCGAGCGTAAAAAAAAGAATTTGGTGTAGTAAGCTCAACTTCATAAAATATCCTAATTTAGTGCATTAGATTTACCGCACCGGGCTCTACTCGTAATAATGCCCTGGTATCAATAAATTTCTCTGATTTAGGTGGGGCACTGTACTCAGTTGTGTGTGTGTCAATGGCCCAAGAAGCTTGAGATTGAAGATTCAAAATTAACGACTGGTTTAAGCCTAATTTAAAAATATAATCAGGCCATACCCAGTCAATAAAAGAAGGATCTAAATTAAGTTGATTTATTACTATTTTTTTTGATTTCTGAGGGTGTGAAGCAATGTAATTAATGGCAATTTGCAGCCCCTTAATTATACAAACTGCTTTTTCAACCAGCAGGTTATTGGGCGTTAGAGAAATCAAATTAAAGCTTAAGGTACTTAAATTTTTCGTGTTATGGGTTGTAATTTTATTTCCGAGTAATTTTGATGCTTGAAAGGCGTAGGGCTCCCAAGGAATAATCGCATCAACTTCTAAATCACGCAAACTCTGTAGTAATAACTCTGGTGTATAATAATGAAGGTCAACATCTGCTATTGTTAACCCTTCAATTGCTAATAACGTACTTAATAAATATTCACTGGCAGATTTTTTAATAACACCAACCTTTTTTCCTTTTAGATCCCTTACTGATTTAATTTGATCTGAAGATCGAGTTATTAATTTGATATCATTGTCTGATTGACTAAACATTGTGTGAGTAACAAAATTATGATGAGTTAAACTTTGAAATGCAATTGCAGAATCAGAGCTTGTGCCAAAATCAACCTCACCACTCATCACTTTTTCAAAGGCAGCTATCCCACCATTTACCGCTATATATTCAACGTCAACGCAAGTTTTATCAAAAGCATTAATTGCTTTAGCAATATAGAAAGGACTAGACAAGGGGGTTTTTGAAACAGCAATGGTTACAGGGTAATGTTTTTGATGCCACAAACTTGGCATAACTAAGTAGAATAGTCCTATACTAATAATAACTATCGATATACAAGAAAAAAAAAGTGTTTTTTGTCTCAATGTAAGCGCTCATAACGTAAGAAGTATGGGTTTATTTGAGTATAGAAGTGATTGTTAGATTTGTCATAGTTTGCTTGTTTATAAACGTTAATAAAAAAGGGTGCGGTAGCGCACCCGTTATTATATTTGTAAAATTGTATGGTATTCTTTACATACTCGGTAAACACTGTTCTGGCATAAATTGGTTTAAATCACCATCACTTATTATGCCTGATGCTTCTACAATATCAGGAGCGAAGTATCTGTCTTTATCATAAAAACTGACGGTTTCGCGTAGCATTGCTCTGGCTTGTTCAATAATTGGTGAACCTTTTAGTGGTGCTCTAAAATCCAAGCCTTGAACCGCTGCTAAGTATTCTACGGCTAAAACACCATTAGTATTCTCGCTCATATCGGCTAATCTACGCCCTGCAAAACAGGCCATAGAAACATGATCTTCTTGATTAGCAGATGTTGGTAAACTGTCAACAGATGCAGGGTGTGCTAAGGTTTTATTCTCTGAAGCAAGTGCTGCAGAAGTGACTTGTGCAATCATAAAACCTGAATTAACGCCACCGTTATCTACTAAAAATGGAGGTAGTTTGCTTAAACTTGCATCAATAAGTAATGCCATTCTTCGTTCTGATAGTGAGCCAATTTCAGCAATAGCTAGCGCAAGATTGTCAGCTGCCATAGCAATAGGTTCAGCATGGAAGTTACCTGCAGAAATAAAATCACCTTCGTTAGCAAAAACTAGTGGGTTATCAGTAACGCCGTTGGCTTCTGCTAATAATACGACTGCGGCTTGGCGAATTTGTGTTAAACAAGCGCCCATTACTTGCGGTTGGCAACGTAGTGAGTAAGGGTCTTGCACTTTTTCACAGTTGGCATGTGATTTAGATATTTCTGAGCACTCAGTTAATACATGACGGTAAGCACTGGCAGCATCAATTTGACCTTGTTGACCACGTACAAAATGCACTCGGTGATCAAAGGGGGCACGAGAGCCCATGGCTGCTTCTACGGTAATAGAACCAATAACCGTGCCCGCAGCATATAAATCTTCAGCATAAAATAAGCCTTCTAAAGTGAAAGCCGTAGAAGCTTGCGTACCGTTAAGCAATGCTAAGCCTTCTTTTGCTGCGAACGTTATTGGTTCAAGTCCTGCTATTTTTAACCCTTCCATTGCAGGAATAACTTGGTCTTGATATGACATTTCGCCTTCACCTAACAATGGTAACACCATGTGTGAAAGTGGGGCTAAATCACCAGAAGCACCAACAGAGCCTTTTTTGGGTACACAAGGATACACTTGAGCGTTAAGTAGGGTGAGTAACGCTTGAATAACTTGTAAACGTATACCAGAAAAACCACGGGATAAAGAGTTAATTTTTAATACCATCATTAGGCGTACGGTTGCATCTTCCATGTACTCGCCAAAACCAGCAGAGTGTGACAATACAATAGAACGCTGCAAAAGCTCTAATTCATCATTTTTTATGCGTGTGCTAGCAAGTAAACCAAAACCAGTATTGATGCCGTAAACTACACGCCCATCTTTTATTACTTGTTGCACTGCTTCAGCACTTTTGTTTATGTTATCAAATGCACTTTCGTCTAAGCTGTATTTTATGCCGTCATAACGGTTAACATCTCGCAATTGTGCTAGGGTTAATTGCCCTGGTATAATGTTTAATTCTGTTATTTGATTCATTATAGTTTCTCTAATTTGTGTGAACTGATGTTAATAAATAGGGTGCTATTTAGTTATCATCGGTAAATCTAAATTTTGTTCTTTGGCACAGTTTATTGCTATGTCGTAGCCTGCATCGGCATGGCGCATTACACCTGTTGCGGGGTCATTCCATAATACTCGGCCCAAACGTGTGGCAGCTTCGTCAGTACCATCGGCTACTATTACCACGCCAGAATGCTGACTAAACCCCATACCAACGCCCCCGCCATGATGTAAGCTAACCCAAGTGGCGCCTCCAGACGTAGAAAGTAATGCGTTCAGTAATGGCCAGTCGGATACAGCATCAGAGCCATCTAGCATACTTTCAGTTTCACGATTAGGTGATGCAACTGAGCCTGAATCTAAATGATCGCGGCCGATAACTACAGGTGCTGAAAGTTCACCTGTTTTAACCATTTCGTTGAATGCTAAGGCTAAGCGAGCACGGTCTTTTAAACCAACCCAACAAATACGTGCAGGTAGACCTTGAAAGGCGATACGTTCACGCGCCATATCTAACCAATTATGTAGGTGCGGATTATCTGGTATAAGCTCTTTAACTTTTGCGTCGGTTTTATAAATATCTTCGGGGTCACCAGATAGGGCAACCCAACGAAATGGCCCAATACCTTCGCAGAATAAAGGGCGAACATATGCGGGTACAAAACCTGGAAAATCAAATGCGTTGCTTATTCCTTCATCTAAGGCCATTTGGCGTATGTTATTGCCATAATCTGTCGTTGCAGCGCCTGCAGCTTGTAAATCAAGCATGGCTTTAACTTGTACTGCCATTGATTTTTTAGCCGCTTTTACCACAGCAGCTTCATCTTTTAGACGCATTTTAGCGGCGTATTCCATACTCCAGCCCAGCGGTAAGTAACCATTTAAAGGGTCGTGAGCAGAGGTTTGGTCGGTAACAACATCTGGTGTAATACCGCGTTTAACTAATTCAGGAAAAACATCAGCAGCATTGCCTAATAGACCAACCGAAATCGCTTCACCTTTTTCATTAGCGGTGTTGATGATGGTTAATGCTTCGTCTAATGTTTTTGCTTTTTTATCAACATAGCGAGTGTTAATACGAAAATCTATTCGTGTTTCATCACATTCAACCACTAAAGCTGAGAAACCAGCCATGGTAGCTGCAAGTGGTTGTGCACCACCCATACCGCCTAACCCCCCCGTAAGCACCCATTTACCTTTTGCATCACCAGCAAAATGTTGCTTAGCCATGGCAACAAACGTTTCGTATGTGCCTTGTACAATACCTTGTGAACCTATGTAAATCCAAGAACCAGCTGTCATTTGGCCGTACATCATAAGGCCTTTTTTATCTAACTCATTAAAATGTTCCCAGTTAGCCCAGTTGGGTACTAGGTTTGAGTTAGCAATTAAGATACGAGGGGCGTTTTCGTGTGTTTTGAATACGCCAACGGGTTTACCTGATTGCACCATTAAGGTTTCATCATTTTCAAGGCGGTTAAGAACCTCAATAATTTTGTCGTAACAGGCCCAGTTTCGTGCTGCTCGACCAATACCACCATAAACAACTAGTGACTGCGGATGCTCGGCAACATCAGGATCTAGGTTGTTCATAAACATACGTTTTGCTGCTTCGGTTAACCAACTTTTTGTTGTTATTTTAGTACCCCGATCGGCACGAATAACTCTTGATGTATCAAGGCGAGGATCTATATTTTGGTTGGCATTTGTTACATGAGTTGTCATTGTGTTTCCTTTTTGTCGAACAATAGTTCAATCTACTTAGGATTGTTAGATATTGTAGTTTGAACTATTTGCAGTGTAATTTTGTAATACGAATATTATTTGTTAATTTTAAGATGAGTACCTAAACGGTATTTATTACCGGGGGCTGTTAAAATAGCTAAACTCACCACCCCCTTGCTTGACCACGTTCGGCGTTTAACTTGTAAACAAGGGGTATTGTGATTTATATCGAGCAATTGACAAACATCATCGGTAGCTAAAACTGCCTCAATTTCATGTGTCGCTTCGGTTAATGGTGCAACAGCAGATAAGTACTCGTGAGGGGTTATTTTAGTAAAATCTTGCAATAAATAGTCAGGAACCAAGGCTGCATTAACATATCGCTGTTCTAATTGAATAGGTTGATCATTTTCAAAATGCAGTACTTGTGAGTAAAAAGCATTTTTATGATTTTTTAAATTCAATAAAATGGCGACTTCTTCATTAACGACCATGGTTTCAAGGCTAATTTGCTGAGCATGATGTTTATGCCCACGTTCGTTAATCTCATCGCTAATATTACGAATTTCTAATAATGAAGATTGTGATTTAAATGTTGATACAAAAGTACCTGAGCCTTGTGCGCGTACAAGAATACCTTGTTCGGTTAATTCTTGTAGTGCCCGACGAGCCGTCATACGACTTACATCAAACTGTTGTGTTAGTTCATTTTCTGAAGGTACTTTATAATGTTGTGGCCATTGCCCCGATTCTATTTGTTGGCAAATATGCTTTTTAATAACACTATATTTAGCAGATTTCTTAGGAGGGGATAACATAGTCTCGGTCATGTTGTAGCCAATTTATTGTAAATAGAGATCAGATTGCATATACGTTCTCATAGTTTTATTCTGAATGCAATAGTTGTATATACAACTATTGATAAATCACCATTTCTCAGTTACAGTTATAGACAATCAATATTATAAAATTCTTGGTAAATGGTTATGATCTCCCAGCAAACTTTAGAACATCAGGCAGAACATTATTCACACCAATGGCAAACACTTTGGCTTAACGTCAATGTCGCCACCATGGGCAATAACAGTAAAAACTATGGTGAGATTTTGGATGCAGCATTAGCTATTTGTGATGGAAAAATTGCTTGGTTAGGCAAGGAAGTTGACTTGCCTAGCTATGATGAAAATGAAGTAGATATAATTGATGGACAGGGGAAATGGTTAACGCCTGGCTTGATTGATTGCCATACTCATCTTGTATACGGTGGCAATCGTGCTAATGAATTTGAAATGCGCTTACAAGGGAAAAGTTATCAAGAAATTGCCCTGGCTGGTGGTGGAATTGTATCTAGTGTCAATGCCACTAGATTAGCGACAGAAGAAGAATTGTTAGCTAGCGCCTTAACAAGATTAACGTCACTTCATCAACAGGGGGTAACTACGATTGAAATTAAATCAGGTTATGGTTTAGATCTTATTAACGAAGTGAAAATGCTGAAAGTAGCAGGTAAACTTGCTGATGAACTTCCTATAACGATAAAGCGAACTTTTCTTGGTGCTCATGCCTTACCAACAGAGTATAAAGACGACGCTGATGGTTATATAGATTTAGTGTGTAATGACATGATCCCCGTTATTGTTGAAGAGAATTTAGCAGATACGGTTGATGTGTTTTGTGAAAACGTGGGTTTTAATATTGAGCAAACTGAACGGGTATTTATTGCGGCTAAAAAACATGGCTTAGCAATAAAAGTACATGCAGAGCAGTTATCCGCTTTAGGAGGAACCGAGCTAGCAGCTAAATATCAAGCCTTATCGAGTGATCATATTGAGTTTTTAACCGAAGCTGGTGTTACAGCAATGAGTGATGCAGAGATGACAGCTGTATTGTTGCCAGGCGCTTTTTACTTTTTACGTGAAACGCAATTACCTCCTATAGAACAATTACGTAAAGCAGGCGTAGCAATGGCAATAGCAACAGATGTTAATCCGGGAACTTCGCCCATTTGTTCAATTCAACTCATGTTAAATATGGCGTGTACCTTGTTTAAATTAACCCCTAGTGAAGCCTTAGCAGGTGTCACGTGTAATGCTGCCAAAGCACTAGGTTTGTCTAAAACAAAAGGTCAACTAGCCGTTGGGTATGATGCTGATATGGCATTATGGAATATCAGCCAACCAGCAGAGCTTTGTTATCAGTTTGGTGTTAATCCGCTTAGTGCTTTAATACAAAAGGGTAAACAGGTGATCTAGTTTTCGCTATTGTTTGAAGATAAATGTGTTGGAGATAAATGCGCAATATGGCATTTAGCGGTGGTAGGGAAGTTAGTAAAAATACCATCTACCCCTAACGCTTTCATGGTTTTAATATCTTCTAGTTCATCCACAGTATAAACAAATACTTTTAGTCCGCGATGATGCGCATCTTCAACAAAATTCATACTGATAAAATTTACATCCAAATGAACAGAATAGGCATTGAGTTGTTCGGCAAATCTTGCATAATCTAAGGGGTAACATGAGGTGAGCGCACCAATGGCAAACTCGCTTCTTTGTTGTTTTATGTTATAAAGCAAACGATGATTAAATGAGGAAAGTAAAATGTCATTAACCGTTAATACTGATGTCTTGATAGCCTGATCAAGACAAGAAAATAATAAATCGAGATTGTTAATGCCTTTTAACTCTATATTGAGCATACATTTTCCTGCAATAAGCGCTAATACTTCATCAAGTGTTGGAATCGTTTCACCTAAGCCTGCATCTAGGCTACGCAAGTAGTCAACGTTATGCTGACTTATTTGGCCTATTCCTGAAGTAGTATGATGTAACCAGCGATCATGAATAACAAATAAGGTATTGTCGGCTTCATAAATATCTATCTCAATACCATCGACTTCGGTATTAATTGCTGATTGAATTGCGCGTAAAGTATTTTCTGGTTCAACACCACTGGCACCACGATGGGCAAAAATTAACATAATGTTCTACTATGGTTGATACATTAATCGTTGTTTTGAGTATAATGCTAAACAAACTAAATGCACTCATATTATTTTTATGACCAACAACCCAACTAGCACTAAACGTTTAAATAAATACATCAGTGAATCGGGCTTTTGCTCTCGCCGTGGCGCAGATAAATTAATTGAAGCGAATCGCGTAACGATTAATGATCAAGTGCCAGAATTAGGTACTAAGGTGCAAGCAGGCGATGTAGTTAAAGTGGACGGTAAAATAATAGCATCTATGCCAACCAATAAGTCTGATCGTATTTATATTGCATACAACAAACCGATAGGTATTACCTGTACTACTGAAAGCCATGTACGCGGTAATATTATTGATGCCATTGGTCATAAAGAACGCATATTTCCGATTGGGCGTTTAGATAAACCGTCTGAGGGGTTAATTTTTCTCACCAGTGATGGTGATATTGTGAATAAAATTTTGCGTGCAGAAAATTCACATGATAAAGAATATATTGTTACGGTAGATAAACCCATTAGTGAACGCTTTATTGAGCGTATGTCTCGCGGAGTTCCTATTTTGGGAACAATAACTAAGCCATGTATTGTTCGAGCAAAAAGCCGCTTTGTTTTTACCATTATTTTAACTCAAGGACTGAATCGACAAATTCGACGTATGTGTGAATACTTAGATTATGAGGTTAAAAAGCTTAAACGCTCACGTATCATGAATGTTGAGTTAGGTAATTTAAAACCAGGACAGTGGCGAGACCTAACACAAGCCGAAATGGATGAGATCAATGCCGCTGTGGCTGGTTCAAGCAAAACCGCGAGTTAAATCATTATCTCGCGGCTTACGCGGATTATTCTAGCTAAGACGTACTAGCTAGTGATACCCGTTAGTCTTGGGGTTAATTCCGCTAATACTTGTGGATCATCAATGGTTGATGGTATATCAATATGTTGACCATCGATCATTTGTCGTAACGTTTTACGTAATATTTTTCCTGAACGTGTTTTAGGTAAGCGTTCAACAATAATTAACCCTTTTAACGAAGCAATAGCGCCAATTTCTGCACGGACTTTACCTTTTAAATCTGCGATCAAACTTTCATCACTTTCAGTTATGCCATTTTTAATGACTACTAAACCAAAAGGCACTTGACCTTTTAATGTATCGTTAATACCAATAACAGCACATTCAGCAACAGCGCTATGGCCTGATAAGACTTCTTCCATCTCACCTGTGGATAAACGATGTCCTGCTACATTAATAACGTCATCAGTTCGACCCATAATGAATAAGTAACCAGCATCATCAATATAACCGCCATCACCTGTAACATAATAGCCAGGATGAGTTGATAAATAGCTAGATTTAAAACGCTCTTCATCTTGATAAATGGTTGCTAAACAACCTGGAGGCATTGGTAATTTAATAGCAACGGTTCCTTGATGGTTTGCTGGTAAAGCTTTACCGTAAGCATCTAATATTTCAACATTGAAACCGGGTACAGGGAAGCCAGCAGAGCCTGCTTTTGTCGGCATTAATTCAGTGCAATTTTCGTCAGTAAACGGTGTACTGGCAATTGCCCAACCCGTTTCTGTTTGCCACCAATGATCAATAACGGGTAGTTGTGATTTTTCGCTTAACCAATGGTAAGTTGCTGGGTCTAGACGCTCTCCAGCAAGGTATAAACGTTTCAAAGAAGATAAGTCATAATCTTTCATTAATAAGCCATCAGGATCTTCTTTGGCAATTGCACGAAATGCAGTAGGGGCACTAAACAGTGCGTTGACTTTGTACTCTTCACATGCTCGCCAAAATGCACCAGCATCAGGTGTTTTGATAGGTTTACCTTCATATAAAATAGTGCTACAACCTGCCATTAGTGGAGCATACACAATATAAGAGTGGCCTACTACCCAACCAACATCTGATGCTGCCCAGAATGTATCACCTGCTTTCATACCATAGATATTTTTCATACTGTAAAGCATGGCAACTGCATGACCGCCATTGTCTCTTACCACACCTTTGGGTTTACCTGTTGTGCCAGAAGTATATAGAATATAAAGTGGATCAGTACTTTTAAGTTTGACTGGTGCAATACCTTTGGCGCTATCCATTAATATTTGCCAATTATAGTCTCTATCACTATTCATTGGCGCACTTAATTGTTCTCTTTGGTAAATAATACAACTATTTGGTTTATGCTTTGCTAACTCGATTGCATCATCAAGTAAGGGTTTATAAGGAATAACTTTTTCAATTTCAATACCGCAACTTGCACTAACCACCACTTTGGGTTCAGCATCGTTGATACGAATAGCAAGCTCTTTTGCTGCAAAACCGCCGAAAACCACTGAGTGAATGGCGCCTATTCTTGCACATGCTAACATTGCTATTGCGGCTTGTGGGATCATGGGCATATAAATAAGTACACGATCGCCTTTTTCTACGTGTTGCTTTTGCAGCACATCGGCAAATTTTGCAACTAGCTCAGTTAATTCAATATAAGTGAATGTTTGTTTTGTATTAGTGACAGGAGAATCATAAATGAGTGCAACTTGTTCACCGCGCCCCTGCTCAATGTGATAATCAAGTGCAAGATAGCTAGTATTTAGTTCACCATCGGCAAACCAATCTGTCCAGCCATTATCATTTGTCGACAATGTTGTTTTGGGGTCTTTAAACCAAGAAACAAGCTTAGCTTGCTTGTTCCAGTAGGTTTTAGTTGAATTGACTGCCTCTTTTTGTTGGTCTGTAAAGCTCATGAGATGCCCTTAATAAGTTGTAATTCATACTGACACTATAAAAGTGTCGACAAAATAAACCAATTAGACCTTTGGCTAATTTTAGTGCTATTTTACATTTAATAAATTAGCGGGTGAAAATTGGTCGGTAAGTATACGTGTGCTTTCTGGCCAATCTTGTTTGTTTTTAGTGTTGACCATATTCTGATACAGCAATCTGATATCGACATTATAAAAAGAGAGTTTTTCATCAAGTTTGTCGACAATACTTTCAAAAATGGGGGCGTCGCTTAAACCATTTTTACTCGCTAGAATAATTCGATTTGAATTGGTTTTATTGGCAACTTGATAAAAATGACCAAATACCGACTTATAAGTAGCCGACTCATGAGCATATAATTTACTCAGTGAAAAAGTGTTTGCACTCAATATGCCGTTGTCTGTTAATAAGCCTTTTGCTTCGGTCAAAAATTCTTTGGTTATTAAATGCTCTGGAATATAATCACCATTAAAAGCGTCAAGAATTATCCAGTCATAGGTGTGTTTTTTCATTAAAGCGCGTTTGATAAAAATGCGACCATCTTGTGCATAGGTTTTTACCTTTTCATTTTCAAAAAATTCAAAATACTCTCGTGCGACTTTAATCACCGCAGGATCTATTTCAACATTATCTATTTCACTTTCTGGATAAAGTGAAGCTAACGTATTTGACATAGTGCCGCCGCCAAGACCAATAATTAAAATTCGTTGTGGTTCAGGGTTAACTAATAAGCTTGCCATGAGTAACTTAGTATAATTGAACACTAATTGCTGAGGTTGACTTTTAAGGTAACAACTTTGTTGAGTTTTATTACTTTTAACATTAAATTTTAGACAACGTAAATCGTCGTTATCTTCCACTAAAATATTGCGGTAAAGCGAACGTTCTTGATGGATAATATCAGCGTAAGCTAATGACATAGTTAGCAATATGCATGATAAAATGATAGCAAAAACTTTAAACATGGCTAGGCTCCAAGCTCGCTAATTGCTGTGACTTGTGAATAACAATAGCGCATATTCCTAAACAGGCAAGTAAACCGCTAAAGCTGAAAACAATAATATTAATATCAAACCATAAAATTAAATAGAAAGAAGTCATAATCGTACCTAATGCGCTGCCTAAGGTTGAGATAAAGTAAAGTTTACCTGCGACTTGTCCACTTTCTCTTGAGTTTTTAACCAATAAGCGAACAGAGTAGGGCGATAACATACCTAGAATGACGGTAGGAATAAAAAATAATATCATTGATGCGACTAAAGACCCATAACGAGAGTCTTCAATAGTGAGAAATACCGCTTCCATTAACCACTGACCAAACAAGGCTATAGGTAAAATAGTGATGGCGGCAAATAAGAAGATAAGTCCGTAAATTGCTAATGATGCTGAGCGCGTAGATAATTTTCCACCCAGTAAGTACCCTAAAGATAGGCTCAGCATGAAAACGGTAATAATACTGCCCCAGATATGCACAGAACTGCCAAAAAAAGGGGCGAGAATTCTACCACCTAATAACTCGATCCCCATAATACAAAAACCACTTGTAAAAGCGAGCAAGTATATAAACATATTGGGGTAGTTTTTTTGGGGGGTGTTATTTGTAGTCTTCAGAAGTTTAGTCCTTATTATTGTGTACCGGTCTGCAGAATAAGCTATTTAACCTTCATTTGGTAGTGTACGGCGACAAAGTCACCAATAGGGTCTTTATGATCGTATTTTTTAACAAACTGCATGCCCATTTTTTTCATGACAGCAATTGAACCAAGATTATCTTCTACTGCTAAAGCCGAAACATATTGGCTACCTGCTTGCGTAGCAATACCATCTTTTATCGCCATTGCTGCTTCCGTTGCATAACCTTTTCCCCAAGCTTTTTTGAAGAAGCGCCAACCTAGCTCTAAATCGTTAAAATCAGGTTCGTCGGTAAAAAAAGCCATTGGCCGAATTAATATCCAGCCAAGATATTCTGTTGTTTCTTTGTCAGAAACTTGCCAAATGCCAAAGCCTTTTACCGGATCTCTATAAGCTTGCATGCGCGGTAAAAAAACCTCATGAATACTTTCCATACTGCTGGGTGTTCCACCATTAAGAAAATGCATAACTTCAGGGTCTTGGTCTATAGACCATAACGCATGTGCATCTTCTTCGCCCATTAGGCGATAACTTAGTCGTTTTGAATTTTGAATCATCATTAGTAAACTCAGGTATTTTGATTTTTATTGTAATGCATTAAGATTCTAGTGATCAATGGCAAATGAGTTAACCGCTTATACATACCATAGAGGGTTTTTCAGTGAGTTACACGATAAAGCAATATAACAGCGTTGTATAAAATAAAAGAGAGGATAATTTCCTCTCTTTCATCGCTCTTAATATCAGTTTGTTTGTGTCTATTAGGCTGTTAGTTTACTTGAGTAAGGGTTTTAAAAAGCGGGCAGTATGTGAACTTTCATGTTGTGCCACTTGTTCAGGTGTGCCAGCGACCAGTATTTCTCCACCGCCTGAACCACCTTCTGGGCCTAAATCAATTATCCAATCAGCAGTTTTGATTACATCCAAGTTGTGCTCAATCACAACTAAGGTATTACCTTGATCACGTAAACGATGAATAACGTGTAATAATTGCTTAATATCATGAAAGTGTAACCCAGTGGTAGGTTCATCTAAAATATATAATGTTTTGCCCGTATCACGTTTTGACAGTTCTTTAGACAGTTTTACCCGTTGTGCTTCACCACCTGAAAGAGTTGTTGCTGACTGCCCTAGCTTTATATAACCTAAACCCACATCAAGTAACGTTTGCAGTTTGCGTTTTACCGCAGGAATGGCATTAAAGAATTCAAAAGCATCTTCTATTGTCATATCTAATGTTTCATGAATATTTTTGCCTTTGTATAATACTTCTAACGTTTCGCGGTTGTAGCGTTTACTTTTACATACATCGCAAGGTACATACACATCAGGTAAAAAGTGCATTTCTACTTTGATTAAGCCATCACCTTGACAGGCTTCACAACGACCGCCTTTTACATTAAAACTAAAACGTCCTGGTTTATAACCCCGTGACCGTGCTTCTTGTGTTGCTGCAAAAATATCGCGAATAGCAGTAAATATACCAGTATAAGTGGCAGGGTTAGAGCGCGGTGTTCTACCAATTGGGCTTTGATCAATATCGATTACTTTATCAAGATGCTCTAAACCTGAAATAGATTTATAAGGCGAAGGCTCATCAAGGGTCGCGCCATTAAGTTCGATGTGGGCGAGCTTATATAAGGTATCATTTATGAGCGTTGATTTACCTGAACCTGAAACACCCGTTATACAGGTCATTAAGCCGTTAGGAATAACTAAGTCTACATTTTTCAGATTATTACCGCTGGCACCAAGTAGCTCAACCACATTGTTTTTATCAAATGGATGACGTTTTTTGGGTATTTCGATAGACTCTACGCCAGACAGGTACTTTCCTGTAAGTGAGTCTTTACATGCTAGAATGTCATTTATGGTACCTTGAGCAATAATTTCACCACCATGCACCCCAGCACCAGGGCCAATATCAATAACAAAATCGGCTGCGCGAATAGCATCTTCATCGTGTTCAACCACAATAACTGTATTACCTAAATCACGTAAATGGATTAGCGTATTTAACAAACGTTCATTGTCGCGTTGATGTAAACCTATAGAGGGTTCATCTAATACGTACATTACACCAACTAAACCAGCACCAATTTGGCTTGCTAAACGAATACGCTGAGCTTCACCACCAGAGAGGGTATTTGCACCCCGAGATAAATTTAAATAATTCAAGCCAACATTGACCAAAAAGCCCAAACGTTCATTGATTTCTTTTAAAATCTTTTCGGCCACTTGGGCTTTTTGTCCCGTTAATTTTAATCCTTGGAAGAATTCAAGGGCATCTGCAATGGCAAGCTCAGCTACCGTTGTCAGTGGGGTGTCATCGATGAAAACATTACGTGCTTCTAAACGTAAACGGCTACCATTACAGTCAGGACAATGTTGACTATTTAAGTACTTGGCAAGCTCGTCTCGTACAGCATTTGATTCCGTTTCTTTGTAACGGCGCTGCATATTATTAATGATGCCTTCGAATGGGTGTTTACGTAGTACAACATCCCCTCGGTCATTCATGTATTTGAATTCAATTTCTTTTTTCCCACTGCCATAAAGTACGACTTTACGTGCTTCTTCACTTAAATCTTTAAATGGCATATCCACAGCAAATTTATAATGTTCAGCAAGGGCTTGTAGCATTTGGAAATAATAAAAGTTTCGTTTGTCCCAACCGCGAATTGCGCCGCCGGCAAGGCTAAGCTCGTCGTTAGCAATAATACGGTTACTATCAAAAAATTGTTCTATGCCTAAGCCATCACAGGTTTGACAAGCACCGGCAGGGTTGTTAAATGAAAAAAGTCGAGGCTCTAATTCTTGCATACTATAACCACAATGCGGGCAAGCAAAGTTAGCAGAAAAAATTAACTCTTCTCTATTGGGCTCATCCATAAAAGCAATTTTTGCTGTGCCAGCGGTTAATCCTAGCGTAGTTTCGAATGATTCAGATAAACGTAATTGAATATCAGGGCGTACTTTTAAACGATCAACAACAACCTCTATGGTATGTTTTTTATGCAATTCTAACGGTGGTGGATCAGATAAATCACATACTTCACCGTCAATACGAGCGCGAATAAAGCCTTGTGCGGCTAAGTTGTCGAGCAATTTCACGTGTTCGCCTTTACGATCTTGCAGTACTGGCGCTAACAACATGACTTTAGTGCCTTCTTCAAGGGCTAGTACGTTATCAACCATTTGAGAGATTGTTTGGGCGGCTAACGGTTGATGATGGGTAGGGCAACGAGGTTCGCCTACACGTGCATATAACAACCGTAAATAATCGTAAATTTCGGTAATAGTACCCACGGTTGAACGTGGATTATGAGACGTCGATTTTTGTTCAATAGAGATAGCTGGTGACAACCCTTCAATGTGGTCAACATCAGGTTTTTCCATTAATGATAAGAATTGGCGTGCGTAAGCAGATAACGATTCAACGTAGCGACGTTGCCCTTCTGCATATAAGGTATCAAAAGCCAGTGATGACTTTCCTGAGCCTGAAAGGCCAGTTATCACCACTAGTTTATCGCGAGGGATCGTTAAACTAATATTTTTTAAGTTATGGGTACGTGCCCCTCTGACGTCAATATTTTTCATTTTTTGTCTATTAATCCATTGGCAAAACCACAGCCGCGTATTATGCCATAAAGAAAAAATGATGTTCAGTTATTAAACTCTTTTATTTATAATATAATCAATTAACTTTTTATTTTTACTCAAATATTAATGAGTAAATTATTGTTTCTAAAGGCGTCAACTTGCTTACAAAAAATATAATTAACTTATTGTTGGCGGCTATATTTTTTGCTGCTGCTCTTTTATTTATTGATGCAGAGCCTCAAGTGCAGCAAGGTATGGCTATATTTGTGACAGTTGCCTGGTTATGGATATCTCAAGCACTACCTATTAGTACTACCGCTTTGTTAATTCCAGTCATGGCTTTAGGTAGTGGCTTATTACCTGCGTCAGAGGCTTTTGAGAATTTTGCTAGCCCTGTTATTTTTCTGTTTATGGGAGGTTTTGCACTGGCTGCAAGTTTACAAAAGTATGGCTTAGATCAGCTGTTTGCCTTGAAAATGTTATCGTTAGCAGGCGGGCGCCCCTTAATTGCTATTTTATTATTATTTTTAGCAACGGCCATACTTTCTATGTGGATCAGTAACACGGCTACCATTGCGTTAATGTTGCCAATTGCCTTGGGGTTGTTATCAAGGCAGAGCGTGACTGAAAATCCAAAATTATATATTTTTGTTTTATTAGGTTTAGCGTATTCAGGAAATTTAGGCGGTATGGTAACACTTATTGGAAGCCCGCCTAATGCCATAGCGGCTTCGGCAGTAGGGTTAAGTTTTTCTGATTGGTTACGTTGGGGTATCCCCATGTTTGCTATATTATTTCCATTAATGATTATTCTTTTATACTTTACCATTAGACCTACCTTTTCTCGTTCCATTACTTTTACACTCAATACTATTGATTACCACTGGCAACGAAATGCCGTGATTATTATTTTTGTTTTTACTGCTTTAGGCTGGATATTCAGCTCGCCTTTATCTGAGGCCTTCGGTATTAGCTCTGGGTTTGATTCAATGCTGGCTGTTTTAGCCATTGTCATGTTAACAGGCTCAAAATGTTTACCCTTTGATGATTTTGTTGAAAAAACGAATTGGGGAATTTTACTATTATTTGGTGGCGGCTTAACTTTAAGTGCTGTGCTAAAAGCCTCTGGTGCCAGTATGTGGTTGGCTAATCTCATTAGTAGTAATTTGCCTGTTAATCATACGTGGTTGTTATTAATAATTGTTTGCTTATTTGTGATATTTTTAACTGAGCTTGTCAGTAATACTGCTAGTGCCGCATTACTGGTACCGTTATTTATGTCTGTAGCGGTTGATTTAAACTTACCACCCGTAGTTATTGTGGTTGTCATTGCGTTTTGTGCATCTTGTGCTTTTATGTTGCCAGTAGCAACACCGCCTAATGCTATTGTTTTCTCTTCTGGTTTTATTCCACAAAAAGAGATGATGCGTGCAGGTTTCTTGCTTAATATCATATTCTCTGTCGTTATTGCGAGTATTGCTGCCATATTAATTTAGCTTGTTTGAGCTTTGATGTTTCGGGATGTTTTTTTTGTTGATAATAGCGTGCTAAACTACACCCGAATTCTACCCGTTTTCAATTTCTCCATTATTTCTATTAGGTAAATGTTTTCATGAGTGTTTCAGGTTTAAATCGTATTGAGAAAAAAGCGGCATTCTCACTGGCCAGTGTTTTTGGTGTGCGTATGTTAGGGTTATTTATGATTTTGCCTGTGTTTGCTCTTTATGGTGAACAATTAGCGGGTTATAGCCCTTTATGGTTGGGTCTTGCCATTGGTGCGTACGGTTTAACACAAGCATTATTACAAATACCAATGGGAATATTATCTGATAGATATGGACGAAAACCTGTGATATTAGCAGGGTTAGTGGTTTTTCTTATTGGTAGTGTGGTTGCTGCCCTTTCTACCAGTATTTATGGTGTTGTTATTGGTCGAGCTATTCAAGGTATGGGCGCTATTGCCAGTGCTATTTTAGCATTAGCAGCCGATTTAAGCCGCGAAGAGCAAAGGCCAAAAGTAATGGCAACCATAGGAATGTTCATTGGTTTATCTTTTACCTTGGCTATGATTTTAGGACCGATTGTTGCCGATGCATTTGGTTTAAGTGGACTCTTTTGGTTTACTGCTTTATTAACCATTATTGCAATGCTGTTAATTCAATTCGTTGTTCCTTATTCAGTTAGTAAAGCGCCTCGTGGTGATAACGTGGCTTTGCCAAAGCAAGTCGTTAAGCTTATTCGTCATCCGCAATTAGCGCGCTTAAACGCGGGTGTATTTGTTTTACATATGGCATTAACGGCTTGTTTTATTACCTTGCCAAAACAGTTTGTTGCCAGTGGGTTAGCGTTAGAAAACCATTGGCAGTTGTACTTACCTACTTTATTGGGATCATTCTTTTTGATGGTACCTTTTATGATCATTGCCATGAAAAAACAGCAAGAAAAGCCGATGTTTAGTGGTGCTGTGGCATTATTGAGTTTAGCTTTGTTTTTTTTATGGTTATTGCCGACAGGCTTGGGCAGTTTGATATTTTCGGTGGTGTTGTTTTTTACAGCATTTAACTATTTAGAAGCAACAATGCCGTCTATTTTATCACGCATTGCGCCTGCTGGGGTAAAAGGAAGTGTGATGGGGATTTATTCAACGAGTCAATTCTTAGGTGCGTTTGCTGGTGGTATTATTGGTGGCTTTGTTGCTAGTCGTTTGGGTGAGCACAGTATCTTTTTAGTGATGGCATTCATAAGCTTAATGTGGCTGATACTAAGTTTTGGCATGCAAAAGTTAAAAAAATCGAAAAGTTTTAGTTTTAGCACTAATATCCATACAGCAGAACGAGTTGAAGAAGTGTCTGAACTGCTGATTAATATGCCTGGTATTATAGAAGCAACTCTGGTTCAAGAAGATACAAGTAATAACGAGTTAGAAAATAACCATGTTGTTGCTTATCTAAAAGTTGATGAAAAAAATGTAGATTTACAGTCTATTAAAGCTTTATTACATACTTGATGGAGTAATGGTTTTGTAAACTATCATATTGATAATATCTTTTGAAAAGGCTTGGTGAATTTGGGTTGACGTTATTTATCAGACTAATTGCCTTAGAGATTTTTCTACCTTTTCAAAAAATACTCTTCACTTAATACTCATCCCATACTGTTGTATGAGTTATCTCAAAATAGGCACGCTTTGGCGCAAAATCAGCCGTGATTTAATCATTTAATATATAGTCAATAGATTTGAATTTACTCAAGGTTATGGCAATATTACTAACCTATGTGGGATTAATACGATGAATGGTATGGATGGCGCTAACGTAGAAAGCTCTCTTTTAATAGAATCACACGCGTTTTCAAAACAAAGTCATCAATTTTGGACCTTGCAAATAGCTGGTTGGCTTGGTTATGCTTTTATTGTTTTCTTAGCCATTATCCAGCCGCAATTCGATGATCCAAATTTTAATCTTTCTGGACAAATAATAAACCTTATTGTAGAAACAATGAGTGGTTTCTTCTTATCTTATTTACAGTGGCGACTTATTCAACGCATTGTTCATTTACCTTTGAATAAAACGCTTTTCTTCAGTTTTTTTTCAGCCGCGATACTTGGCTTACTATATAACACGATCAAAATGAGCTCGTTTAAAGTCATTGTGCATCATCAACATTGGAATGAGTCATGGAATATGTTGGAGTTTGGCGGCTGGTTGTTATTTTCACTCACTACTATGTTTGTTTGGACAGCAATTTTTTTCATCATGTTGTACAACATGAAACTACAAAAAGAACATGAAATGTTATTGAGAGCGCAAACGTTGGCGAAAGATGCTCAGTTGCAAATGCTCAGATATCAATTAAATCCACATTTTATGTTTAATACCATGAACGCTATTTCAACGCTGATTTATAAAAATGAGAATGATAAAGCCAATGAAATGCTAGATAAACTATGTGAGTTCTTTCGTTATTCCTTAGACAATAATGCTAAAAGTAAAACAAGTTTTAAGAAAGAACTTGAGTTACTTGAGCTTTATCTTTCCATTGAAAAAGTGAGATTTGCTAATAGGCTAAACGTACAGATGAACATTAATGATGAAGTCCTCAATTGTCAGGTGCCGAGCATGTTGTTGCAACCTTTAGTGGAAAACTCGATTAAATATGCCATAGAACCCAGAAAAGAGGCTGGCAATATTACTATCACTGCGCAAAAAAAATTAAATCGACTCATTTTACATGTTATTGACAATGGTGACGGGCAAAGTAATACCGTTAGCACTGGTTTTGGTATTGGCATGAGCAATACTAAAGCCCGATTAGATGCTATGTTTAATGGAGATTATGAAATTAGTATTAGCGATAACGAACAACAAGGAACCACTGTGACCATCTCTGTACCTTTTGAGAATTTATAATGAGTGAACAAATTTTAACTGCCATTATTGTTGATGATGAGCCCCTTGCGCTTGAAGGTTTACGATTACGCCTTGAAAAAATACCTGAAATTAATGTGATTGCAGAGGCCAGTGATGGTGATCAAGCCATCGCGTTATGCCACGAGTTGTGTCCTGATGTTTTGTTTCTTGATCTACGTTTGCCCGGATTAAATGGTATTGAAGTTGTACAAGCGCTGCAGTCAGACATTCTGCCTATGATCGTTTTTGTTAGTGCTTATGGAGAGTATGCGCTTGATGCGTTTGAATTAAATGCCATTGATTACGTATTGAAACCCGCTAATTTAGGGCGTTTAAAAAAAACGGTTGAACGACTTTTAGAAAAACATACTCCTGAAAACCCAATGAATGACAAAGAAAAATGTAAACTGCTGCAAGCATTGGGAGAATCGTCAGGTATTGCCATTTCAGAATTAGAAAATTGGCTTGAAACTGATTCTCCATTACCTATGTCTTATTGCCAAGAACTGGTTATTAAAAACAGTGATAATGAAAAGGTATTTTTACCTGTTAACAATATCCGCTGGATTGATGCTGCCGGTGATTACATGTGTGTTCATACCGACAAAGAAACCCACATCGTACGTATAACCATGAAAAAGCTAGCTACTCAGTTAGATGAACGTGTGTTTATTCGTATTCACAAATCGACCTTAGTCAATATCAACTGTATTAACAGTATTCGCGCCCTTCGAAATAGTGAAAGTATTTTAACGTTGGGCGATGATATTCAGTTAAAAGTGAGCCGTAATTTTAGTTCTGCCATTCAAAAGTTAATCGAATCAAAACAGTTATAGTAACAATTAATTTTATTACTAAATTGTGACTTAAAACACTGATAATTCGGGTTGGCGCGTTTTTGTCTCGCTTTGTCGTGTTATCTGGGTAAAAAACACCCATGCCGCGTTAATGACACCTGATGCCGCATTTGCGTTGTAACGCTTTCATCCTTGTCACAAGATGATACTAGGGGATAGCTTATACAGTTTGCAAACAGCTAACGTATATCTATTTAACTATCGTTCGAATCATTGATTGTTATAACAATTACAAAGTAACAATGAATCGAAATACCGATAATAGTTAGAGACTTGGAAATCAAATTATGATGAAAGTTGCAAAAAATATTACACAGTTTTGTGTGTTAGTTTCAGCGGTGTCATTGCTAGGGTGTGGGGGAGGTGCTGAAACAAACACTGACCCAAGTAAAATAGATCCACAACTACCCGTTAGTGATTGGCAGTTGATCTGGAGTGATGAATTTGATGGGACGGTAATTGATGCCAGAAAATGGGCTCATGAAGTCAATTGTGACGGTGGTGGTAATCAAGAGAAGCAATGTTATACCGACAGTACTGAAAACTCTTATGTACAAGACGGTATGTTAAATATTGTTGCTTTACCTGCCGAAGAAGGCGCTGCACTACCTTACACATCAGCCCGAATGGTAACTCGATATAAAGCTGATTTTAAATACGGTCGTATAGAAATGCGAGCGAAAGTTCCCTCTGGACAAGGCAGTTGGCCAGCATTTTGGATGATGCCAACAGATGAAGAATATGGAGAATGGCCACGTTCTGGTGAAATAGATATTTTTGAATCGGTAAACTTAGGTGCTGCTAGGGAAGATGGTACATCAGAAAACAATATTTACGGCACGCTTCATTACGGCAAAAGCTGGCCTGACAATGCTCATTCTGGCAAAGCTTATCACCACGCAAGTGGCGCTAACCCTGCTGATGATTTTCATACTTACGCTATAGAGTGGCAAGAGGGTGAAATACGTTGGTATATGGATAACTATTTATATGCAACACAACGTCAATCAGAAGTGCGTTACAACAGTAAAGAACAAGCTGTTGGTTTAGCACATCAAGGTTGGTTCACTGAATATTATGACCAATTTACTGGTGAACTCACAACGCATTGGGATAATGCCCCATATGACAAAGAATTTTACTTAATTCTAAACTTTGCTGTTGGCGGAGATTGGCCAGAAAACACTAATGAATTAGGCGTTGATGCTGCTGTTTTTAATGCGGACAACAAATTTGAAGTTGACTACGTGCGTGTTTATCAATGTCAGCAAAATCTAGAGACAGGTAAAGGTTGTGAAACGGTAAGAGCCGGTTACGACAGTTTAGAAGATGCGCTTGTCGAGGGGCAGGCACCAGTGCCAGCTCCACCTAGTGATGGTATCGCTAAAAACTTATCAATATTTGACGGAGCGTTAAATGCTAGTTGGACTGCATGGGATTGTTGTGGTGGCACTTCACCTGCAATAATTGACGATGCGGATAAAGGTGATGTTGTTGCATTTAATATTAATGACAATAATGGCACTGTGTTAGGTTTTAGTACCAGAAGTGCCCACTTTCCTGATGAATTTACTGGTGCATCAACACCATTTGATGCATCGCCTTTAGTAGATCTTAACGGTACATTATCATTTGAAATGAAAGTTGTCACTGCTCCACCTGCTGCAAGTGCATGGATACTTAAAGTAGAAGCTGGCGAAGGGGGAACTAATACTGGTGATGTAAATTTATCTTCGAGCTTAGAAGGTGTTGAACCCGTTGCTGGTGAATGGCAAACCTATACATTTCCACTATCAGTTCTACAAGAAGCAGGCTTAGACTTAAGTGCTATTGATGTTGTGATGATATTTCCTGCTTGGGGTACTGGTGAAGGTGCACAATATTTAATAGCGAATATAACGATTGCGGGTGACGTTGGTGGTTCTCCTGAATTAGTCGTCTTTACTGATGATGAAAACTCAAGTTGGCCAATGTGGGATTGTTGTGGTGACTCTACTCCAACAGTTGAATTAGATGATGATGGACATGGCAATGTCGCTGAATTTTCAATTGGTGATAACCCAACCGTTATGGGCTTTATCTCTCGTGAAGCGAACACGGAAACCCCTACGCCATTTGATGCATCTGCAATACTGTCTAATGGTGTTATTCAGTTTGACATGAAAGTAACGGCAATGCCTGGCGATGCGGCGTGGGTATTTAAAGTTGAAGCCGATGATGCAGCAAGCTTTGCGGAACTTCCTTTAACTGACAGTGTAGAAGGTATGACACCTGCAGTTGACCAATGGCAAACATACACCTTTAATTTATCTGATTTAGCCAATGCCGGTTTAGATGTAAGTGCAATTGATGTCTTGATGATTTTCCCTGCTTGGGGGGCTGGCGATGGCGCAATTTATCGTGTAGACAACGTGAAAATTTATGATCCAACCGCCTCATCAGTAGATAATGATGTGCTATTGGCCGATGCACCGGCTACAGGTTGGTCAATGTGGGACTGTTGTGCTGGTTCAACACCAACCCTTGAAAATGATGATACTGATCATGGCATGACTGCTGAATATATTATTGGTGCACAGCCGACAGTAGTGGGACTTTTTGCTGAAGATGGTGTATTTGTTGATGCTTCAGCCATTTTAGTTAACGGTGTAGTGAAATTTGACCTTAAAGTTATTACCCCTCCAAACGATGCCTCAGCTGCATGGTTATTTAAAATAGAAGCAAATGACGCAAGTACTTTTGCAGAGCTTGCCTTAAATAAAAGTATAGAAGGTGTAGACCCTGTTGTTGGTGAATGGCAAACATACACATTTCCACTACAAACACTATTTGATGCAGGGTTAGATATCAGCGGCATAGATGTATTAATGTTTTTCCCTGCTTGGGGAACGGGTGAAGGTGCTGTCTATCGTATTGATAATGTTGCGATAACAGCTCAATAATCTCGTCGATTAAAATGTTGTGCGGTACAAAATATAAATAATACGTACCGCAGTTTTTAACACTAATTTTAAGAAAGTAGGGTAACCATGAAACAATCAAAATTTGCTAAAAAACGCTTAGCCGTTTATATATCAGCAGCACTAATTGCTGGTTTGAATACTAATGTAATGGCAGAAGAAGCTGCTTTAACAGAAACAAAAGACAAAGAAGTCGAAGTTATTGAAGTTACTGGCATTATGAGCAGCTTAACGCGTTCAATGTTGGTAAAAAGGAATACTTCTGGTGTTGTCGATGTTATATCAGCTGAAGATATGGGGAAATTTCCCGACACCAATTTAGCTGAGTCATTACAACGTATTACCGGCGTTACCGTGAGTCGAAATAATGGTGAAGGTAGCGAAATTACCGTGCGAGGCTTTGGTCCTGACTTTAACTTGATTACGTTAAATGGGCGTCAAATGCCAGGAACAGGTAACTCTCGTTCATACAGTTTAGAGAATTTATCTTCTGATGGGGTGAGTGAGCTTATCGTTAACAAAACAGCGCGTGCAGAAAATCCAAGTGGTGGTTTAGGTGCGACTGTTAATATTGTTACCATGAAACCTTTTAGTAGCCCCGGCGAGAAAATGGTGATCTCTGCTAAAGGCATCTATGACTCATCAAATGTAAAAGGGGATGATATTACCCCTGAGTTCTCAGGTTTATACAGTAACACCTTTGCTGATGATACCTTTGGTGTTGCATTCTCGTTCTCTCATCAACAACGTGATTTTCAACAACAAGCAGCAAACATTCAAGGCTGGCAGTACCAGCCCGATGCGCAACTTCCTAGCTTAGATGCTGATAAAGTGATTGATAATCGTGATGCCAATGCCGCAGCAGGCGCATTCTTTCCACGTGATATGAATTACGGTATTGCTAATGTAGAACGTGAAAGAACTAACGCGAATATTACGTTTCAATACGCACCGATTGAAAGTGTAATATTAACGCTCGATTACACCATGGGGGAATCTATTACCGGCACTAATGCTATTGGCTGGGGACAATGGCACGATTATGGTGGCAGTATTAAAGCTTATGAATTAGATGAAAACGGTACGGTTATATTCGCTGATATGTCTGGTAATGATGGCTCTTATACTGCAAATCGTGATACAACCGAAACGAACGAAAGCTCACTAGGTTTTAATATCGAATGGCAAGCGACGGATGATTTAATCTTATCAGTCGATTACCACAATTCAGAAAACAAAATAGACAATGGTAAAGATAAGGGGATGAATGGTACTGGTTCATTGGTTTTTGGTTCAGATCAGTTAGTGACTAAACATTATGATTTTAGAACGGGTGATATTCCACAAGGTACAATCTTTTGGAATAATGGTTCAACAACGCTGGCACCAAGTGAAATGGACTCACATTTTAGTCAATTTATACACAGTCCAGGTAAAGCTGAAGTTGCTCAATTACAAATTGATGGTTCATGGGAAAATCCTAATGACTCAGCATTAATGTCGGTTAAATTTGGATTTGCTCGCACTGAACAAACAATGAGCGGCTCAAATGCGTGGAGTGGCCTCATTGGTGGTTTCTTGTTTAATCCAAATTATTCAGCAGCGTTTCCAGATGGTATGTTTGAGTACAATACTACTGATGATTTTTTAGATGAATTTTCAAATGGTGACAACCCCATAGGTGCTGGATATTACTATAGTTTTGATTTTGATGAGGCCGTTGCACGTTCTGCTGCCTTCTTAAATCGTGATCTATTAGGCGATGATTATTTTAGTACAGACCCTTACCGCGAAGGAACTGTTAAAGGGCAAGGCTCAGTAGAAGAAAATACCAACAGTATTTATGTTTCATCTTTATTTGAATTTGAACTAGCTGAATTTCCTGTACAAATGAGCGTTGGCTTACGTTATGAAGAAACCGCAGTGGAAAGTAATGTTTTACAAGATGTTCCAACGGATGTTTGGTGGCTAAAAAATACTGAGTGGCACACCCAATATACTTCAGGTGAAAATACCTTTTACACGGAAGAGGGGGATTATGACGTACTTCTGCCGATGCTTGATATTAGAGTTGACTTGACTGATGATATTGTTGCTCGTGCATCTTGGGGGAAAACGATTTCTAGAGCACCATTAGGCAATTTAGCCGGTGGTTTATCCTTAAGTTCTAGCCCCGGTTTGGAAGGACGTACTGGTGGACAAGGTGATACTGACCTAGATCCTTATGAATCTACCAACCTTGATCTTTCTTTAGAATATTACTACGCAGAAGGTAGTTATGCTTCAGTAGGTTACTTTAGAAAAGATGTTAAAAACTTCATCAGTACGCGTCGTATTTCAAGTCAATATGAAGGTATACGCGACATCGCTGCAGGACCTCGTTATGCACAAGCACTTGCTGACCTTAATGCCGCAGGACTTCCGACAACGGGTGAAGATATTCGCTTACAAATGATAGCCAATGGCGCAACCGTAAATGCGCAAGGTTACCTTACTCCTAATGCTGATGATCCGCTAATGACTTGGAATATCACTCAGCCATTTAACACCTCTGATAACAAAACGGTTGATGGTATTGAAGTTGCGGTGCAGCACTTTTTTGGAGACAGTGGTTTTGGTTTTGGTGCTAATGCAACCTTTGTTGACGGTGATGTTGAGTTTGATGTAGATGATATCACTAAAGTTGACAGTGTTGCAGACTTAGAGCCGCAAACGCCGTTAACAGGGTTAGGTGATTCGGCTAACTTTCAAGTGTTCTATGAAAAAGATGATTTATCTGTGAAAGTAACTTACGCATGGCGTGATGAGTACCTTATTGGTGTAGGCCAAGATCAAGGCTCTGCTGATGCGCCTCCACAATTTGCTAAAGAGTTTGGTCAAGTTGATATGAGTGTTAACTATGATATAGACGAAAACTTCACGGTATTTTTCGAAGGCCTCAACTTAAATAACGAAACAGAACAAGGTTATGGACGTTATGAAGAGCAATTCCTATTTGCTCGTCAATATGGTTCAAGATATACCTTGGGTGTTCGCTATAGCTTTAAGTAAGCTAATTGAACCATAACGCGGGATTAATTCCCGCGTTATGCGGCTTTCAATCCACTTTTCAAATTTAAGAAAGAGAGGTCTCCTTATGGCAGGCACTTCGTTTATTGTAGATCAGCAAAATAGCCAAACTAACGATTCAAATGAGGCAAATAGCACTAATCAGTTTGCTCTTGTGTCGTTAACCACCTTGTTTTTTATGTGGGGGTTCATTACCTGTTTAAATGACATATTAATTCCGCATTTAAAAGCGATTTTCGACTTGAGTTACACTCAGTCGATGTTGGTACAATTTTGCTTTTTTGGCGCGTATTTTCTCGTGTCATTACCGGCGGGACGTTTAGTTAAAAAAGTAGGTTATCAAAAAGGTATCGTTTTCGGCTTAGTCATTGCCGCTATTGGATGTCTTATGTTTTATCCCTCTGCTGAATACCACAGTTACAACTTGTTTTTATCAGCACTCTTTGTGTTAGCAAGCGGTATTACGGTGTTACAAGTTTCTGCTAATCCGTATGTTACTTTATTGGGGCCTGCTGCGTCGGCATCATCACGGTTAACCATGACACAAGCCTTTAACTCATTAGGTACAACGGTTGCACCGTATTTAGGTGCGCTGTTTATCCTTAGTGAAGCGGCAAGCTCGATGACAACAGCCGCATCAGCTGACTCAGTTAAAATACCGTACTTATTTTTAACGGCTATTTTATTGTTATTAGCGGCCATATTTTCGTATCTAAAACTCCCTAAAATAGACAGTGCAGTTGTATTCGAGGATGAAAAGGTTATGGGCTCTGCATGGCAATATCGTCATTTGGTGTTAGGCGCGCTTGGCATCTTTGTATACGTTG
Organism: Colwellia sp. E150_009; assembly: GCF_053543955.1. NCBI lineage: Bacteria > Pseudomonadati > Pseudomonadota > Gammaproteobacteria > Alteromonadales > Colwelliaceae > Colwellia > Colwellia sp. E150_009. The sequence continues at coordinate 17,642 of NZ_JBHFOM010000004.1, read as the reverse complement.
GTGCCGAAGTGTCAATAGGTAGCTTTTTGGTTAATTTCTTGGGCGAAACTAACATTGCCGGTTTGGCCGAAACTGAAGCAGCAAAGTACCTCACCTATTATTGGGGAGGGGCAATGGCTGGACGTTTTATCGGTGCGGCGGTAATGCAAAAATTAGATGCTGGTAAAGTACTTGGTTTTAATGCCTTGTTGGCGGTATTGCTGATTGCCCTGGCTATGCTTAGCTCTGGCGCTTTAGCTATGTGGGCACTTTTGTTGGTAGGGCTATGTAACTCCATCATGTTTCCTACAATTTTTAGTTTAGCGTTAAATGGCTTAGGTAAACACACGAGTCAAGGCGCAGGTATTCTGTGTTTAGCCATTGTTGGTGGTGCCATTTTACCATTATTACAAGGCGTATTGGCGGATAACTTAGGCATTCAATTGGCCTTCGTTTTACCTTTACTTTGTTACCTTTACATTGCGTTTTATGGCGTAAGTGGTAGCAAATCAACACACAAAACACAGTAAGTGAGACATAAAAATGTATTGTAAATTTACCCCTAAAGCATTATTTATCCTGCTTTCCCCAATGTTTATTTTTGGCTGTAGCCAGGCGGGCAATTCGGTTGATAAAGAAACAACACATGAAGTAGAAGTTAATAAAACCATTTGGCCTAAGCTTGAGGTTGAGGTAAGGCAAGATGCAGCAATTGAGTCAAAAATTGTTGAAATATTGTCTACGATGACATTAGCGCAGAAAGTTGCGCAAATGATCCAACCAGAGATCAGAGATATAACCCCAGAAGATATGCGTAAATATGGCTTTGGCTCTTATTTAAATGGTGGAGGTGCTTTTCCTGATAACAACAAACATGCAACGCCACAGGACTGGATAAATTTAGCAGAACAAATGTATCAAGCGTCTATAGATGATTCACTCGATGGTAGCACTATTCCTACAATGTGGGGCACAGATGCTGTGCATGGTCACAATAATGTTATTGGCGCTACCTTGTTTCCGCACAATATTGGTTTAGGCGCGGCGAATAATCCTGAACTATTAGAAAAAATAGCACAGGTTACCGCTACAGAGGTAATGGTTACAGGTATCGATTGGGTCTTTGCGCCAACGGTAGCAACCGTTAGGGATGATCGCTGGGGCAGAGCCTACGAAGGCTATTCTGAAGATCCTGACATTGTAAAAAACTATGCATCAGCCATTGTTCATGGTTTGCAAGGTACTGTGGGTAAGGACTTTTTAGGTAATGATCGTGTTATTAGTACGGTGAAACACTTCATTGGTGATGGCGGTACTGAAGGTGGCGTTGATCAAGGAAATAATATAGCGAATGAGCAAACCTTGTTTGATATTCATGCCCAAGGTTATCTGGGTGGTTTAACTGCAGGAGCGCAATCAGTAATGGCCTCATTCAATAGTTGGCAAGGGGAAAAAATTCACGGTAATCACTATTTGTTAACCACAGTTTTGAAAGAAAAAATGGGTTTTGACGGTTTTGTAGTTGGAGATTGGAATGGTCACGGACAAGTCAAAGGTTGTAGTAATGAAAGCTGTCCGCAATCAGTGAATGCCGGTTTAGATATATTTATGGTGCCAACCGATGCGTGGAAACCACTTTATGAAAATACCATTGCCCAAGTCAACAGAGGTGAAATTTCACAAGCACGTATTGATGATGCTGTAAGCCGTATATTACGGGTAAAACTTAGAGCAGGACTTTTTGAAAAACCTAGTCCAGCTAAACGCCAATTTTCGGGTAAAACAGAGCTTATTGGTAGTGAAGCTCATCGTGATATAGCAAGACAAGCGGTGCGTGAATCCTTAGTGTTATTAAAAAATAATCAAGGATTATTGCCCCTTTCTCCCAAAATGAATATTCTCGTTGCGGGTGATGCGGCAAATAATATTGGTAAGCAATCTGGTGGGTGGACTATTACGTGGCAAGGTACGAATAATCAAAACAGTGATTTTCCGGGAGGAAGTTCAATTTATGATGGTCTTGCACAGCAAGTCAAGGCTGCTGGTGGAAAAATCACATTAAGTGAAGAAGGAATATTTACCGAAAAGCCAGATGTTGCCGTGGTTGTTTTTGGTGAAGAGCCGTATGCTGAAGGACAGGGGGATAGAGAAAATTTAGCCTATCAAGCGGAGAATAAATCAGATTTAGCTTTATTAAAACGTTTAAAGTCACAAGGAATTCCCGTGGTGTCACTATTTATTAGTGGTCGTCCACTGTGGGTAAATGCAGAACTGAATGCCAGTGATGCTTTTGTTGCCGCGTGGTTGCCTGGCTCTGAAGGTAATGCAGTTGCAGATGTGTTGTTAACGGATATTCATGAACAAGTGCAGCATGACTTTATCGGAAAATTATCTTTCTCGTGGCCTAATTCGCCGACACAAATAGTTAATCGCTTTGATGAAGATTATCAGCCGTTATTACCCTATGGTTTTGGTTTGCATTATGGTGAAGCAAGTACTTTACCGAGTGATTTACCTGAAGAATATCAATTAGTAAAAAGCAGCAAAAAGAATATGAGAATTTTTGCGGGCAAAGCAATAAAACCATGGTACTTGTTGTTAACATCGGGCGAAAAAGTGAGCAGGATTGAGTCAAACAGTGCATTATTGCCGGGGATTTCATACCGCACGGTTGATAAAAACGTACAAGAAGATGCTTTTCGAATTCAGTTAACGGGCGATAATGAAGGCGGAGTTAAGTTCTCAACGCTTGATGGGCAAATTGCTGATCTTGCTATGACACCTATCATTTCGACAGCGCTGGTGTTCACAGTTAAAAGAGAGAGTGATATAGCTACCGCGGTTATGTTGTCTATGTTTTGTGGTAAAACAACAGCAGAGCAGCAACATTGTCAGGCAAGTGTGGATATTACTAAACAACTTTTAGCATTGCCCAAAGATGAATGGCATGAATTGTCTGTCGGGCTAAGTTGTTTTGATAAGGCAGGTGTTCAGTTTGATAAACTTACAACGGCTTTCTCTCTAACAACCACTAGTGATATGGCATTGTCAATTAGTGATATTTATTTTTCAACCAATGCTGCTAATACGGCAACAATACAGTGTAATTAGATATTGTACTTGGGAGGTGGTTAATCTGATTTTACTCTCATGAATAACCTACTAATAAATAGCGGGTTATTCATATATCAATTGATGGCTATATTAAACCTAGCTCAGGTTAAGTTACCTTTTATGGTGCAATCAAATTTCCCATGAACTTGTATTATTAAAGCTCTGGTTTAAGCAGGTAATAATGCGGGGTAAAATCTCTTTATTATTATCGGCACGATAGATGACAAAAATTGGATAAGCAAATTCAGGTGAGCCTGTTACTCTTTCTAATTGTCCTGAGTTGATATGTTGCTCTATTACACGCGTTCTAAAGTAACCATTCCCACCTTTTTTTAGTATGTATTTTAATGCTAACGGCCCTAGGTTAAAACTCAGTGTTGCTTGACGCGATAAAGGGAACACAGCCTCTAATTGGCTTTTAAATTCACTGCCCCAATCGATAAGTAAGTAAGGTGATGCGGATGTGGTTGAGCGAACATGGACGAGTTTTTCTTCAACCACCTGTTCCACTACCAAGCCAGAAAAATAATTTGGCTGATGCACTACAACTGCATCGAGCTTATTGGCTTTCAATTGCTTAACTAACCCCTCGGTATGATCGATTTCCACATGAATATTTATATTAGGTAGTGCTTGGGTAATTTGCTCTAACCATTCAACCATGATCGGATTCCACAGCGTGATGTCAGCACCAATGTGTATCGATTCAGTTAAATTCATCGGAAATTTCAATTGGGCTTGTGCTTTTTGCCATGTTTGAACAAGTGTTAGCGCGTAGGTTGAAAACACTTCGCCTTCACGTGTCAGTTGAGCACCAGATCGGTTGCGAACGAATAATTTGCAATTTAGTTGGTTTTCTAAGTTTTTTACTCTTGTCGTTACGGCTGTTTGAGTGATGTTTAATTTGCGAGCCGCTTCCATAAAAGTGCCTGTGCTCATTATTTCTAAAAATGTTTTCGCTAGAACGATATCCATCGATACAAACCTTTATATCAAAATAAATGAAGTTAAATGCAGTTATTATTCATTATACATAAAATCAGGGTTTGATTATCCTAATATCAGGTTTTTAATTCAGGGATTTATTTATGTATAAATTAGGTGTTACTGCAATGGTTTTAACATTTTGTATACTACTGTCAGCTATTTACATTCTGTTTGTTTCAGATATACATATGAGCCTTCAGTGGACAATGTTTTGGCATTTCACACTTATGTTAACGGGGTTAGCGTTCAAAATTTCGTATGTATTAGTGTTAACGGCTGAACACAGAGCTAAAGATTCATGTCTTGAAGTATAAGAGAGGTTATTTTGCTCTGATGTTTAACAGCGTTTTCTCAGATAACCTGTGAGAAGTAATCATTTAATTGCTTATTGCCCAGTTTGATATCTATCTCATCTTCTTGATATTTACCTATTAACGCCATTCCCATGGGAGATTGCGGTGTGATAACAGTAACTTGCTGGCCTGATATTGCACAACGTAAGCCGCCTGCTGCTGGACCAATAAAAAACCAATGTTGACTTGATTTGTCATTTGACAGTTGAACCAGTGCTGTTAATGCAATGGGTTTGTTTTCATCAAAATCTATTAAATTTAATGATTGATACTTTCTGATGGCAGTTTGCAATTCTTGCACACGCCTTGATTGCCCTTCCGCTAAGTAGCTAGCTTCAATGGCTAGTGTGTCATATTGTGTTTCTGCAATGCTTTGATCGTCCACTGCTGCTGCATGCGCTTCGTTTGCAGCATTAATTGCTTGTGCAAGTGCTTGTTCAAGTTGGTTAATAATTAACGTAGTTAGGGTACGTTTTTTAATAATTGGCTGTTTCATTGATGTTTTATATGGTTGCTTTACCAATACCCGATGAGTACGTTTTGAGAGGTGTAGATGAAATAAGATTATAAGCTATTCTACAGGTATTAAGTATTTGTTGGTAATTTTTTCATTTAATCTGACAGGTGTCAAAATTAACTTGTGTTTTAAAAAAAACAGAGGTAAATTAACCTATATTAAGGTACCTGGTTAGACCAATAGGAATTATTATGACAACACTAAGCACAACGAAAACTTCATCTGAAGACAAGCCATTTGAGCATTTATTAGCGCCTTTAGATTTAGGTTTTACCCAATTGGCTAATCGTACATTAATGGGGTCAATGCATACTGGACTTGAAGAAGAAAAGGGTGGTTTTACCAAATTAGCTGCGTTTTATGAAGAACGAGCAAAAGGTGGTGTTGGTTTGATTGTTACAGGTGGTGTTAGTCCTAATAAACGCGGCAGAATAGCCCCTTTTGGGAGTGAGTTAAGTCATTTTTGGCATGTAAATAAACACAAAGAAGTGACTGCTGCTGTTCATAAATACCCAACTAAAATTTGTTTACAATTATTACATACGGGTCGATACGCTTTTCATCCATTTAGTGTTGCCCCCAGTAAAGTTAAGTCACCTATTACTCCTTTTACGCCAAAAGCCATGTCAGAAAGACAGATTTTAGGCACGATAAAAGATTATGCCCATGCTTCCGCTTTAGCAGCTAAAGCTGGTTATGATGGTGTTGAAATTATGGGGAGTGAAGGGTATTTAATTAATCAATTCGCTTGCCTTCGTACCAATCAACGTACTGATAATTGGGGGGGCAGTATTGAAAACCGTATGCGCTTAGCAATTGAAACTATCAAAGCAGTGCGTGCTAAAGTGGGTGAAAAATTTATTATTATATTCCGATTATCCATGTTGGACTTAGTCGAAGGTGGTAACACTTGGGATGAAGTGGTAACGATGGCAAAAGCGGTAGAAAGGGCTGGGGCTACGTTAATCAATACGGGTATTGGCTGGCATGAGGCACGTGTGCCTACCATAGTAACGTCAGTACCAAGAGCTGCCTTTACTTGGATTACCGAGCGAATGAAAAAAGAAGTCTCTATTCCGCTTGTAACCACTAACCGTATTAATACCCCCGAAGTGGCAGAAGAAGTATTGGCATCAGGACAAGCTGATATGGTGTCAATGGCACGACCATTTTTGGCAGATGCCGATTTTGTAAATAAAGCAGCGGCGAATAAGTCAGATGAAATTAATACCTGTATTGGCTGTAATCAAGCCTGCTTAGATCATGTATTTCAACAAAAAAGAGCTTCTTGTTTAGTAAACCCAAGAGCGTGTTATGAAACTGAACTTAATTTCGAGCAAACGAAGCAAGCTAAAAAAATAGCGGTTATTGGCGCTGGACCTGCGGGCCTTGCTTTTAGTGTGTATGCTAAAGAGCGCGGTCATCAAGTCGAGTTATTTGATAAAATAAGTGAAATTGGCGGTCAATTCAATGTTGCTAAACAAATACCAGGCAAAGAAGAATTTTATGAAACCTTACGCTACTTTAATAAGCAGCTGACGTTACATAAAATTCCAGTACATTTAAATAGTGAACAAAGTGCTGAAAGCCTATTAGCGGCAGGTTTTGACGATGTTGTGTTAGCGACTGGCATTAAACCTAGAAAATTAGATATTAAAGGTTTTGAACATCCTAAGGTGTTGAGTTATTTGCAAGTATTACGTGACAAAGTGTCAGTTGGCAAAAAAGTCGCTATTATTGGGGCTGGTGGTATTGGTTTTGATGTTGCTTCTTACTTGGCTGAGTCTGGTGAATCGTTGACTACAAATCTCAATGCTTGGTTAAAAAATTGGGGTGTAGATAAAGCATACCAAGGCTCAGGCGCATTACTTGAACACAGTGCTGACGGTCATCAACCACCAGAACGAGAAATAACTTTATTACAACGTAAAACAACGAAAGTGGGCAAAGGTTTAGGCAAAACGTCTGGATGGGTGCATCGTGCAAATTTAGTCAAACATGGCGTAAAAATGGTGCCTGGCGTAACTTATAAAGCCATTACTGATGCAGGATTATTGATAGACGTTAATGGTAAAGAGCAATTACTTGAAGTAGACAATGTTATTATTTGTGCTGGACAAGAACCTAACCGAGATTTGCAGCAAGCACTTGAGCAAGGTGGTATGAAGGTGCATTTAATTGGTGGTGCAAATGTGGCTGCTGAACTTGATGCTAAACGTGCAATTAGACAAGCCGCCGAATTGGCAATGGTAATTTAATTAGAAGTAAATAAGAATGAAAAACATCTATAGAAAAACAGCAATTTTTAAGAATAAACGTTATAAGTGACAATATTTTGCCTTGGTGAATACTTAATAACTGACGTATACTGCTGAAAATATATTTTTAGTTAAGTTCTTTTACCTTTGACGTTTGAAATGAAAAATCTTGTAATTAGTAGTACTGATATTGAAATATTTTCTGAGGCTAAACAGTATAAACAACAATTATTAGCATTAATTGCTAATGCTCGCCAACGCATTTATATAACAGCATTGTATTTGCAGGACGATGAAGCAGGTAGAGAAATACTGCATGCTTTATATAAAGCAAAAGAAATTACACCTACATTAGATGTAAGTATTTTTGTTGATTTTCATCGAGCCCAACGAGGCCTGATTGGTGAAAAAGCAAGTTTAGGTAATAGAGCCTTATATCTTGACTTAGCGCAGCAATATGGCCAAAAAATACCAATTTATGGTATTGCTGTTAAACGCAAAGAGTTATTTGGTGTACTACATTTAAAAGGGATGGTTTTTGATGATGATCTTTTTTATACGGGCGCCAGTATTAATGACGTATATATGCATGAAGGCAGGCGCTATCGTTTAGATAGATATTATCAAATTGATAGCGCAGCATTAACCAACCGCTTTTGCCAATATTTACGAAAAATCTTTGTTGATTCAGGTTTGGCTCCGTTACTTAATGAACATGATTTACCAAGCCCTGTACAGCAAAAACAAAACATTTTAGCATTAAAAGTTTTATTAAAAAAATCAACTTACCCACTGTGCTCAGTGAGCAGCAATACACATTCAAATGTAATTACCAACCCTATAATAATTACGCCATTAATTGGCTTTGGACGACGAAAAAACCATTTAAATAAGGTGATACGTCAAACCATAAAAAAAGCTAAGCAAAATTTAACTATTTTTACACCTTATTTTAATTTACCGCCAGTGTTGGCAAAAGATGTGATTAATGCAATGAAACGAGGTGTCAATATTACTTTGATTGTTGGTGATAAAACGGCCAATGATTTTTATATTGCTGACGAAACCGCTTTTAGTACCATTGGTATTGTGCCTTATATTTATGAAGTGTTATTGAAGCGATTTGTAAAACGCTATCAAAACTTTGTCGATAAAGGTTTGCTGAACATACACCTGTGGCAGCATGAAGATAATAGTTTTCATTTAAAAGGTATTATTAGTGACGAACGTTATCATTTACTAACTGGCAGTAATTTAAACCCACGGGCTTGGGCGTTAGATTTAGAAAATGGTTTATTGCTTGATGACGCTTCACACGGGTTAATGACCAAAGTAACGTCTGAAATTAATGGTATTATGGAACACACGAAGAAAATAAATCACTTTAGTGAAATTGAGACACTGAATGATTACCCGATAAAGCCGAAGAAGTTATTAAATAAAATACGTTTTTCTCAAATAGACAGAATTTTAAAACGTTTTCTATAATGGCACAGTCGCAATAAACAATGTTGAATGACGCTTATTTGGCAAAGCGCTATTAAAATGACTGTTTAGCTTCTAGTCTTATTTCAAAATTATCAATATCAGGATTATCACTTTGCGGAAAGGCAAAATCGATATGAACAACATGATTATTTCCTCCAGCATGGGGAGAATACAACCTTATTCCCATGCCGACAGAATATAACCAACCTGTTTCAATATTTTCGTTCATTGTGGAGGTCGCGCTTACTTGATTGGCTGTTAGTGGCATATCAAGCTTACCAAAAGTTCGTGCGGTATCAAAAAAAGCAGCACCAGCAACATCAAATAATTTCAAAATATTTAAATGAGGATAATAGCGAATTTCAGCAGTAAACTTGGTACTGTGCTTACCGTGTTGATATTGCAGCGGAAAGCCTCTTAGGCCAGAATCACCACCCATAGTCACGGGGTTATCAAGATATTGATTTTTACTGATTACATTAATGTTATTTAAGTAGAAACTCCAATCAGAGCTAATATTGTAAAAGTATTCTGTATTCATATTGAGTAGAAAGTGATGCTCGCTTTGATCATAAATATCACTATTCAATGCAATGTTCAGCAATACTAAGGCATTGGTATGAATTTCAAACCCTTTACTCACTTCAGTTTGTAATAAAACCCACGCACTGTTTTCTCTATTACCGTCACTAACCCCAAGCCGAGAGTTAAACTGCCAACCATGGTTAAAATCTTCTATCTGAGTAATTAAATGAATATTAGTCAGTTTTCTAAAATCTTTTTCTATGTACTCAAATCCTACCCAGGGATAAATAAAGTCACGGTTTTGCGGTAATAAGAAAGAATACTCATTATCTTGAATATTGTTTAAAGAAGAAAATTCGTGAAGATCTTGTGTTATACCAACACTATATCGAAGGAGAGAAGCGCTATTATTGAAGTTTAACCAAGCATATTCTGCATTTGTATAACTAATATCATGAGCAAATATTGCTAACTTATGGTTGTTTTGATAAATAGTGTCGTTTCGTGTGCCTTTATCAAACCCTACCAAATAAGCATTATCAGTATAAAAACTAGCAAAGTGTTTTTGTAAAAATAAAGACTGATGAGTTCCGTCATCATTATCGGCAAAGCGTAGTTTTAAATCGATGTTTTTTTGATTAAAGAGTGGTATTGTTGTTTTAACTTTGTACCCTTTACGTTGTGAATTCTTATAGGTTTCAATTTCTGCGTCTATTCCTAATCCCAGCAAATTTCGCTCTTTAACACCTAAACTGTAAGAACTTTCACCACCTTGGCGGCCATAATTAATGGTTGGCATTAATGACCAGTTATCCCAAGTTTTGACTGTGATATTTTTGACCATTTGATCACTACTCACTTGAGCATCACGCAAATATCTTCTGCTACGTAAATGTCTTTCTAACTCAGCCATGTCGGCAAAGGTTTTTGAACATTTATTGAGAAAAAAAGCAGATTCATTTTTAAGGGTAAGCTGTTTGGTATTAATGTGAATAGCATTTGCCCAACGATGTAGAAAAGTAATGCCTTTTTCACTTTCGTCAAAAATAGTTAAGGGTTCAAAAATAATATTTGGTTGTTTTTGAAGACAACCATTTGGTTCGGTTGGAGTACTTTGGTTTTGAACATCTTGTGCGTATGCCTTAGCGACTGTAACGCCTATACAAATGAACATTATGAGAGCCGTTATAATACATTTAACGAGCATACAATTAATACTAATAGGAATGATAACACCCTTATGCAAACACTGCTGTTGTAAGCCAATGAAAAGACTATAAAGCTATTTGAGTATACCTTAACTATAGTCTTTAATTGAGGAGTTATTTTATTTTTTGTTGATCTTTAGCTGTTTTTATTAAAAAAATCACATCACTTAAAAACGCTTCTGCATGATAAATAATAACCTCTTTGATTGTGTTTAATAATTTCAATCATGGTGCATAGACCCTAGGTTATTTTAAATAACTAAGCTGATATTTCTATAAGTTAAGGTTACTATAGTTTATATACATAAAAATAGAGATTTATAAACTATGTTTACAGAAAAATTAATGCCCCGTTTTAGTGATACAGATGCCCTTGGTCATATCAACAACACAACAATTCCTGTTTGGTTTGAAGGCGGAAGAGAGCCTGTTTTTAAACTATTTATTCCAGATTTAGATTTAAAAAATTGGCAGCTTATTATTGCTAAAATTGAAGTGTCTTATCATGGACAGTTATTTTACGGGCAAGAAGTTGAAATGCGTACTTATATTAGTCGAATTGGTGGTGCATCATTCGATGTATATCAAGAGATATGGCAGCACGGAGAAAAATGCGTGTCGGGTACAGCATCACTGGTTTATTTTGATTATCAAGCACAGGCTTCTAAGAAAATATCTGAGGATATTCGGTCTGAGTTATCTAAACATTTATATAAATGTTAGCCGCTTGAATTTGATCTGTTCTCACTATAGAATTACGCCCTTAACTAAATTTTTTAACCTCTAGAATAAATGCGCATTAAGTGTACTGTTTTTGTTTTAGAGGTACACAATTAATAGGCAATAGGATTTTTCATGGCTGGTGTAAACAAAGTAATTATTGTAGGTAACTTAGGTAAAGATCCTGAAGTACGTTTTATGCCAAATGGCGGAGCAGTAGCAAATATAACTGTAGCAACGTCAGATACATGGAAAGATAAACAAACGGGCGAACAAAAAGAAAAAACTGAATGGCACCGTGTAGTGATGTTTGGTAAGTTAGCTGAAATTGCTGGCGAATACTTAAAGAAAGGCTCAAAAGTTTATCTTGAAGGTTCTCTACAAACACGTAAATGGACTAACCCACAAGGGCAAGACCAATACACTACAGAAATTGTATTACAAGGTTTTAATGGTGTAATGCAAATGTTAGACAGCAAAGGGGCTGGTCAACAAGGTGGATTTGCGCCGCAAAATCAGCAAACACAACAGCAAGGCCATACACAAAATACTGGTTTTCAACAACAAGCGCCTCAACAACAAGCTCCCCAACAAGGTGGTTATGCACCACAAGGGCAGCAATCAGTACCACAGCAGGCTTACAATAAACCACCTCAACAAAGTGGTTATGCACAAGCACCACAACAGCAAGCCCCTCAACAAGGTGGTTATGCACAGCAAAATCAACAACAAGGTGGATTCTCTCAGCCAGCACAACAACAGGCACCTAAAGTAAACCCACAAGAGCCATCAATTGATTTTGATGATGACATCCCCTTCTAACCAGAATCAAAATAAATAATGTAGATTTTAATTTCATAAGCCGTATTTTTTACGGCTTTTTTAATTCTAATAGAAAATTAATGTTGATTTCTATTAGATATATACTACATTTGGGTGTAACAAAATAATTAATAATGTGTTTGAAGAGTGGCGTTATGTATATGAGAAAGGGGAATTTAATTTTGATCCTACCTTAATATTCAAATTAGGAGATGCATGTCAGAAGCTTACATCAGAAACTATAAGTTAAAATCAACAATACATACAATTTTTGTGGTTACTTAAAAGATTGTAAGATATGACTACTACAACAGCAATGCATGCGTAAATTGCCAATAAAAACAGGACGACAAGTTCAATTTAAACAGGATAAATTACGTAAACAGCTAAACTACATTGAAGAATGAAGGTTAGAATAGACAGTACATTAGGGCTAAATGCCCAACATCTACTCAATTAAATAACTTTAATGCTAAGCTATCGCTTCAATCAGCAATAGTTCATATCACAATAAAGTAAAAACTAAATTTGGCAAAAAAATAAAGATTTTTGATTGTTAAGAGAAAATAATCCCGTTAAAGTAATTCCATTAAAAAACAATATAAAAACGAGTAATTCTACAGGCTCGTTAGCGGTACACGAATCTATGGAGTCAAAATGAAGTTTGATGCTATAAACTTGAAAGATAAGTTCTCAAAATTTACTGAACACTGGTCGCCTCGTGTTGTTGCAGAAATGAATGATTATCAATTTAAGTTAGTAAAAGTTGAAGGTGAGTTTATTTGGCACGAACACCCTGATACAGATGAGGTTTTCATTGTTATTGAAGGCACGCTTAAAATTGAATTCCGTGATGGTGTTGTTAGTCTAGATTCAGGTGAAATGTTTGTAATTCCTAAAAGTGTAGAGCACAAACCTATAGCTCATAGTGAGTGTAAGATTATGATTGTTGAGCCAAAAGGTGTTGTTAATACCGGCGATTCTAATAGTGTTCTTACAGCTCAAAATGACGTGTGGGTGTAATGTACGGCTAATAAACACGAATTTAAAACGGGACTGCTAACAGTTTGCTCAGTTTAAGTGATATTGACTTATAACAAAGCATTTATTAGTGATTCTCAACGCTTCTTAGCATTTTCAGGTGTTGCGCTTTTCGTGCGTTACTAAATCCACAAAACCCTTATTCATGTATTTGAAAAAAGGTTGTGTTTGTCATTGATATTTATGACCATGGTTTTTATTATGTGAGCAATAAAAATGAGGAGGGATATCATATGGCAAATTTTTCTAAGAACGTGATAGGGCTATTGCTATTATTTATCTGTACTTTTGCGCCATTAAGCGCCAACGCAGTGCGTAATATTGAGAATGATCTGGTAAAACAAGCAAACTTTATGGGGATTAAGCCCGGCATGAGTTTGGCGCAAGTTAAAGAAATTGTTGCGGCACAGGGCGGCAGGGTTAAATCATCTGCGCGCGGAACAGGTAAAGTTAAAAAAACAGTAGATGATCTTATAAGGTCATCGCGCGAAAATTATTTTACATTCGTAGTTGAGCCTCCCGCTGGTGCGCAGGACGCAAAAGTCATGACTAAACCGTACAACACACAATTTTATGTTTATCCAAAAGACAAGGCAGCCATTCATCAAGATGAAAATTTGATTGTATATCACATTTGGAGCTCTCAACGTGCAGGGAGCTCAAGTCGGCGCAGAAATGTTGAGGGATCAGAGTTTTTCTTTATGTCTTTGGCGAAAAAACTACAGGCGAAGTTTGGTTCTATACGTGAATATGCGGTAACATCTATGTTTAAAACTATGGTGTTTCAGCCAAATAGTAAATCCGTTCAAAGTTTTGAAGCGGCAACTGTTCTAGGCGCGACAGGAACAAGACGTTTGCAGGATCAAAGCTGCGCCCATATTAGTACTACGGTTTTAAAGTTTGCAATTGGCAATGGTGGTGCCAAAATTTCACTCAATGGTCCTTTTACAGCGGTTGATTTTAAAAAATATATTGATGCCCACGAAAAAAATATTGGCCGCTATGCGCGTTGGAGTAAGTGTGGTGATGTATTAAACGTTCGAACAACTCACTATGGGCAAACGGATGATAAATTGAGTCAAGTGGGTTTTTCTCTAACAAACTTTGAGCAATTTGAAAATGCATATGTGGGTTTTAGCAAAGCCTTGGCCACTAAATAATTATTCGGCTGATGGGCTGTTTTTACCCTTATTAAGTTCATTACGAACACGGCGGCGATTGGCGGATGCTCCCAAAATACTGAGTAAAAACAGTGAGTTTGCTGTATGGAATGTACTGCTGGCTTGGACACCATTTTACGGTGTTCCACTCACTTTATCGCCAGTATTTTTAAGACGCATCGCTTTACCAGCTGCATTAAATTGATAACTCGATCAAGGGTATTCAGATGCGTGCCCAATCTAGTGTAGGAATACTATTTTGCGAAAAGAACTTAGAAAGAAAATTGTAGAAGTATGCGATTGCAAAATAGCTCAGAAAGGTGAAGGCGTCGGCCTTTCCTTTTATGCATTCTTCAAAAATAAAAATGATCAGCCAGAGGTTCTTATGGAGGCTGCTCAGTGGTGGATAGAAACCCACAAACTGGATCACTTCGAAAAAGCATTGAAAATCAAAGATATGGTCATATCTGGTGTTTAAATGTAATTCAGTGATAGTTTGTATTATTTTTTGTAAAACAATCTATTGGCTCGGGTGAGGTAACACTAACTCAGTTAACCCACAATATGTAGGTTAGCCTCGTGTGGAGCCATTATGTGAATGAAATACTTGAGTATTTTCCATGAATATTGATCTACTTATCATCGCTGGCTCATTTAGTTTTTTGGCAGCTTTCCTACATATTTGTGTGGTCATTGGCGGGCCACGTTGGTATCGATTTTTTGGTGCAGGAGATTCAATGGCCTTGATGGCTGAAAAGGGCTCTTTAAAACCAACGGTTATTACACTTTCTATAGCTACAGTGTTATTTTTATGGGCTTTCTATGCTTGGTCTGGTGCCGGTGTTTTTCCACGTATGCCATTTCTAAAAGCTGCTTTATCAGCAATTACATCTATCTATTTAATTCGTGGTCTAGGTGGAATAATTGCTCCATTTATATCTGATCACCCTCAAGTAAAACAAAATAGTCTGACGTTTTGGGTTTGGAGTTCAGTTATTTGTTTAGTCATTGGTGTATTCCACTTGATGGGGCTAATTGCTATATGGCAAAATTTATAAAATGGCGTAAGTTGTTAAAGCAGAATAAATAACAGTTGGCTTTTTCTACAGCCTTGCTATATTTCATAATTAGTAAATCTGGAGTTTTTATGTCGTATGATAAATCCGTGTCAGCCCACTATTTACATGGCAGTTTGCTTGAAGCTATTGAAGCAGCACTTCTGGCTCTTGGAAAAACAACTGATAGTGTGACAATTGAGGATCTTGCGCCAGTCGATGAGTTTCATATCGGAGGACGATTGGCAACAGACCATCTATTTGAACAGCTTAACTTTTCTGAACAGGGTGATATATTAGATGTTGGTTGTGGTTTAGGTGGTGCCGCTAGATATCTCGCATCTAGATACAAAAACCGCGTTACTGGTATCGACCTAACACCTGAGTATATTGAGACAGGGAAGGTGCTTTGTAGCTGGTTAAATCTTGATGAATATATAACACTTGAGCAGGGGAGTGCGTTGTTGATGCCTTTTCAAGATAGTTCTTTTGATGGCGGTTATATGCTTCACGTAGGCATGAATATTGATGATAAAGAGTCGTTATTTGCTGAAATATTTCGAGTGCTAAAGCCTGGGTCTACCTTCGGTGTTTATGATGTTATGCGACAAAATGATGGTGCGTTGATTTACCCAGTTCCATGGGCGACCGAAAGCAGTACCAGCAAACTATCTACTCCCGCTCAATATAAACAAGCGATAAGCGATGCTGGGTTTGAAATCACCAAGGAGAACAATCGCCGTGATTTTTCGCTGGCACTCTTTAAACAGTTAGGTGCAAAAACAGAGGCTAATGAAGGTTCGTCCCCTCTGGGTCTTCATACTCTGATGCAAGAAGGCACTTCCAACAAAATTAAGAATATGGTTAAGAATATAGCTAATGGATTAATTGCTCCGATTGAAATTATTATCCAAAAAGTATGAATGAATATAATAAGTGCATGCAGCTAGGTCACCAAGCCGCTGATGCGGGGCATTGAGGCTGTATGATTGCTCTTCAAAAGAGATTTATTTGTAGTTGTAATGTTAAATATTGAATTTGTTAAAAGCTATTTTTTTTAGTTATAGTGTCTATGTAATCAAACATAAGGAATTTTTGTGATAAATCAATATTTTGGTTCATGCCTCTGCGGCAAAGTTAAGTTTGAGCTATCAGGAGAATTTCAATCGTTCTTTTTGTGTCACTGTACTCGCTGTCAAAAAGATTCAGGCTCATCACATGCGGCCAACTTGTTTGCAAAAGGTGGCTTGTTAACTTGGTTGCAGGGTGAAAGTAACGTGAAAATTTATCAGCATCCTAATTCATTACATACAAAAAGCTTTTGTCAAAATTGTGGATCAGCTCTTCCTGTATTTTCTGAGAGTATCAATTGTGTAGTTGTGCCAGCGGGTAGTATGGATAGCGCAGTACCCATTTCGCCTACTGCGAAAATTTTTGTTGCTAATACGGCTAGTTGGTCTAAAAATATAACCTGTGTACCTAGCTTTGATGAGTTGCCAAAGTAAACTGTTGTTAGTAAAACATAATTTTACTAAAGATATGCCCTTATAATTTATAAATAAAAATATACGAGTTTGTTAGACATTTTTCAGTACTGATTCTTCATTGCGTAATGTAAGTACTTCAAAACCCGATTGAGTAACAAGAATAGTGTGTTCCCATTGTGCTGATAGTTTTTTATCTTTTGTAATAACAGTCCAACCGTCTTTTTTCTGCTTAGTTTTGTATGTACCTTGATTGATCATTGGCTCAATGGTAAATATCATACCTTCTTGCAGGGTAATGCCTGTGTTAGGTTTTCCAACATGAAGTATTTGAGGGGCTTCGTGCATATCCCGCCCTATGCCATGGCCACAATAATCACGAACAACGCTAAAACCATGCATTTCAGCGTGGGTTTGAATAGCGTGACCAATATCACCCGTTGTATTACCCGGCTTTACATTTGCTATGCCTTTCCACATAGCTTGATAAGTAACGTCAACTAATTTCTTAGCGATTGGTAGAACGTCACCAATCATATACATTTTACTACTATCAGCAATGTACCCATTTTGCTCTAACGTTATATCTATATTAATAATATCTTTATTTCTTAGTTTTTTACCAACGGAAGGCATACCATGGCAAACAACTTCGTTAATTGACGAATTTAGAACGTATTGATAACCATATTGCCCTTTACTTGCGGGTCTAGCCTTTAGGTTGTTGACAATATAATTCTCAACTTGGTCGTTAATTTCCATTGTTGAAACACCTGCTGAGACAAAATCGTCTAGCATTTTAAAAACACTTGCATATTCTCTCCAGCTTTGATCACCCAATTGCATTAACTTTGATCGCTTATTCTCATTAAGCTTTGATCACTAGTATCACTTGTAAATGATCACTTTTGTGCTCTTAATGATTTTGCCG